>CANQEB010000269.1 GCA_947594085.1 uncultured Lachnospiraceae bacterium
CATGTAGATCACGTCGCTCCACACTTCTGTCTTCGGGTCGTAGGTGCCGGTGCGCCCCGCCATGACGTTCGTGTCCACGTACACCGGGTAGACCGGGTCGCAGACCGCGATCTTGTTGTCCACGCTGAAGATCTCCTGAATGTTGCCGGAATCGCACTTCGCGCCGTCAGAGACGAAGATCTCGTCAGAGGCGATCTCACAGCCACGATCCTGATAATCGTTCTTCGCGATCGCGTTGCGCAAAAACTCGTAGCCGAGATCCGGCGCGTAGCCGTGGAACGTCGCTGCGTCCGCCATCTCGTCCACCGCGCTGTGCAGCGCTTTGATGATCGCCGGGGCGAGCGGCTGCGTTACGTCGCCGATGCCGAGACGAATCACGGACTTGTCCGGATGCGCCGCCTGAAATTCATTCACCTTTCTGGCGATCGTCGAGAACAGATAGCTTCCCGGCAGCTTCAGATAATTGTCGTTGATCTTAAACATGTCTTATTCCTCCCATAGATTTATATGTGTATTATGAGCCGTGCCCAACCTCGAAAAAGCTTACTAGGCACGGTCATTGCTTCGCGAAAACTATAACTTGATCTCTCCGTCAAACACGACCTCGGCCGGCCCTGTCATGAACACGGTGTTCTTCTCCCGATCCCACTGAATGCGCAGGTCGCCGCCGCGCAGCTTCACGGTCACGCTGTCCTCCGTCCAACCGTTCAGGATGCAGGCCACTGCCACGGCGCACGCGCCCGTTCCGCAGGCCCAGGTCTCCCTGGCGCCGCGCTCCCACACGCGCATCTGCACAGTATTTCGATCAAGCACCTTAATGAATTCTGTATTCACACGATCCGGGAACGCCGGATGATGCTCGAAATCCGGTCCGATTGCCTCAATCTTCAGCCCATCGACGTCGTCCACCGAAGTCACGCAGTGTGGATTTCCCATCGAGACGCAGGTCACAGAGTAATCGTTTCCGTTCACGCGCAATACCCTACCGATCACCGGCTTTTCTGCAGCGCACACCCCGGCGTTCTTCCCCTCCAGCTTCGTCACATCCATCGGGATCCGCTCCGCCTCCAAAATCGGCGCGCCCATATCGACTCTCACCAGCGTTACTTTGCCGTCCTCCACAGTCAAATCCAGCGTCTTGATCCCGCTGCCGGTCGCGACCGTGATGCACGTCTTGTCCGTCAGGCCGTAATCGTAGACATACTTTGCTACACAGCGAATACCGTTGCCGCACATCGCACCCAGCGACCCATCCGAATTGTACATCTCCATCTCAAAATCCGCGATATCAGACGGCTTAATCAGGATCAGTCCATCCGAACCAATCCCGAAATGCCGGTCACTGATCCGCTTTGCCACCTCGCCCGGGTTCGGAACCGTCTCCTGAAAACAATTGACATACACGTAATTGTTGCCGATTCCATGCATCTTTGTAAATTTCATCGCTCATTTCCTCTCATTTTCCGCGCCCTGCATTTCCCGCCGACTTCTTGTGTTGCCATTTCCTCGCAGAAGTTCCTGGCGCTGCCGTTTCCTTGCAAACTGCCATTCTCTCGCAGAAGTTCCCGGCGCTGTCATTTTCTCGCAGGCAGCCCGGCCAGGGCGCTTCACTCTGTCTTTTCTATGATACACAGCATTTTCTTCCATGTAAAGCACAAATTCTGCTTTCTTTCTTTTGCAAAGTGCTCTCTGTTCCTGTTCACGCCCAATGCCATTTCATTAACAACCGCAAAAGAGCAGGGTGTCTCCGGGAAGAACCTATAGGGGCATCCGCCCGGAGATGTTCCTGCCTCCGGCGGCGTCCGGAATCGTTAAGCCTGAAGACATTGGAAGTGAACTACTACTCTCTACATCCGCATCAGCGCGAAGACCATCTCTGCGGTCTCCACCATATTGGTTCCACTGTCCATGCTGGTTTTCTGCAGATATCTGTGCGCCTCTTCCTCCGTCATGTGATTTCGCTCCATCAGAAGGGCTTTGGCTTCCTCAATCAGCTTTCGATCCTTCTCGCTGCGCTGCGGCGGTTGCATGCGCTTCCGCCTCCTGCGGCGTTCCAGGTTCTCGATTACCATGTCGAGTGAGCTGACAAGATTATGGGCCTTAAGCGGCATCTCTATGCTGACAACACCATCCGCGACACCCTCCGAGAGCGCCCGGGGCGACGCCACCAATACCATCTCGAAGGAAGGCGTCACATTATTGTACAATTCCTCATAAATCATGTCCGGATAACGATATCCGCCGACAATCACGCCCGAGCCAAGCCGGTCGGCCGCCGCGAGGGCCTGTGCCCCGCTCGAACACACCGCACTGACTTTATAACCGCTGCGTACCAGTAGATTCCGGATGCTCTTCGCATCTTCAATTCTCGGAAATACTACTACTACATTTATCATCTATATCCTCCTGTTCGTAACTATTCTGTCCTTTCATAGTTACATTCAGTCAGATTTTCGCCAGGTAGCGATCAAGCTCCCACTGGCTCACGCTCGCCCGGTACTCCTCCCACTCTTTTTTCTTCTCGCGGATAAAACGCTTCGCCGTGTGTTCCCCTAGCACATCGTAGATGTACCTGTCCTGCTCCAGAGCCTGTACCGCCTCGAGCAGGTTGCCGGGCAGACACTCGATCCCTCGCGCGACGCGCTCCTCCTCTGTCATCGCGAAAATGTTCGCGTCCACAGCTTCCGGCGGCGTGATTTTGTTTCGGATCCCGTCCAGGCCGGCCGCCATGCAAACTGCGAGCGCCAGATACGGATTCGCCGCAGAGTCCGGGCTGCGCAGCTCAATCCGCTGCCTCGGGTCTCCCGTCGCCGGAATGCGGATCAGCGGACTGCGGTTCGTCACCGACCACGCAATATAGACCGGTGCCTCGTACCCCGGCACCAGCCGCTTGTAGGAGTTGACAAGCGGGTTCGTGACCGCCGTGATCGCGCGGATATGCTTCATGATACCACCGATAAAATAAAGGCCCTCCTCACTGAGGCGCGACGGCTTATCTGCATCATAAAAGACATTGACCCCATCCTTCGCGAGCGACAGATTGACATGCATGCCAGAGCCGTTCACGCCGCTCTTCGGTTTTGGCATGAAACTTGCATGCAGACCACAGCGCTTCGCGATCGTTCGCACCACCAGCCGCACGGTCATGATGCCATCTGCCGCGCGAACCGCCTCATCGTAGCGGAAATCGATCTCATGCTGCGCCGGAGCCGCCTCGTGATGCGACGCCTCCACGACATAGCCCATCTCTTCGAGTGTCAGGATCATATCCCGCCGCGCGTTCTCGCCAAGATCGATCGGCCCCACATCGAAATATCCGTC
>CANQEB010000270.1 GCA_947594085.1 uncultured Lachnospiraceae bacterium
CCATCTGCTCGATCGTGTAGGCGGTGTCCGCATAGGACGAGAAAATATCCGGCGGCTCACTGCTTCCCACCTCTTTGTTGAAGGCAGCCAGCACGCTGGTCTCCAAATCGCTCACATTTCCCTGGCTGTGAGCCTCCACATAAACACCCTTTTCCTTACCGACCGTGCGGTTAAACTCCTCCACAAGCTGATCAAACGCCGCCTGCTGCGTGCCATTGTAATAGTGCCAGACCGTAATGCTGGTCGGATTTTTGGGATCCAGCGGACTCTTACCGCTCCCGGAATCTCCGGAGGAACAGCCTCCAAGCAACACAGCGGCCGCCACGCAGGCAAACAAAAGGATCTGTCTCTTCTTCATAGTCTATATTCCTTTCCGTTTCTCAAAATTTCTCAGAGTTTCTCAAAATTTGGATATCAACCGTCAAAATGCTCAGGCGCTTATACCTCGAAATTCAGTTCCAGATTGACCTTCTTACAATCGTATCCGACGATCTTGATGCTGTTCGTTCCGCTTGTCATAGGAACCGTCGTCGTTATGTTTCCATCGGAAGACGTCTCCGGCGTACACTCAACCAACGTTGTAATATTGTCCTGTGCGTCAACGCACACAATTTTGGCCGTCCCTTCCTCCAAAGTAAGCGAGCACTCGACCTCGACGTCTTGATCCTCGTCCAACTTGCCTTGCCACACCGTCTCTCGGCCATTAAACTTAGATGCCTTATAAGAATACCCTTCGTCCGTCTTTTTCAACACCGCGCCGCTTTCGAAAAACTTGTCGTCGTCATTTACAATCTCCTCTGCGGAATCGTAATTCTCCTTTGCGGATTCGCTATTACCGCTACATCCGACCAACATCAATCCCATTGCAGCAACCAATATAATGCGACTTTTTTTCATATTCCGATTCTCCTCCATCTCTCATTTACGAAAATACGTCAATCCTGACGCTTGTATTATAGCGCACTCGTCGTTGCATTACAAGTTTACGAGCATATAAAAATCGCCGTCGCGCAGATCGCTTTGCCGCGGCAGAACGGAATCGAGTATCTCATTAATCGCGGTGTACGCCACCGAAATCTCCATCAGGATCTCTCTTTATGGCTCTCTTTTTATGGCTCTCTTTTTATGGCTCTCTTTTTATGGCTCTCTTTTTATGGTTCTCCTTTAGGGTTTTCCCTCGACATCGATCACCACAAATTCTGACTTGCATCCGGTCTTGAACTTGATCGCCCAATCCGAGATTCCTGATGTCACGATAAAATTTGTACTGCCCCGTTTCTCAAGGCCATAGGTCTTCTCGTTTTCTCCGGTCCACTCTCCGAGATAATTGATCGGGAAAAGCTGTCCCCCGTGCGTGTGCCCGGAGAGCACCAGATCCACCTTCGCTGCCTCCTGAGCCGCATAGTCGTGCGGCTGATGATCCAGCACGATTGAAAAGCGTTCCGAATCCAACCCTCGTGTCAGCTCCTCCATCGTCAGACGCGATGCGCCCATCTGCTCCTCGGAGCGATCCTGCCTGCCTATGAGGTAAAATCGGTCATCCAGAGAAACCACCTCATCCTGCAGGACATGCACACCGTTTTTCTCCAGCTCGGCCACCAGATCCGCTCCACTGTATCCGCGATACATGTCGCCGTAATAACCCTTGTCGTGATTGCCGAACGCAAAGTATACGCCGTAGGTCGTCTTCAGCGACCCCAGCGCCTCACAAGCCGCGATCATATCCTCCCGCGTAGTGTCGTCGTCCACATAATCACCCGTAACCACGACTACATCCGGGTTCGTCTCCTGCATCCGCGCCACCTGTTCCGCGAACCCCTCCGCATGGAACGTCGTCCCCACATGCGAATCCGCGAACTGAACAATGCGCAAATTTCCAACTTCCTTCTCTGCCGTAATCCTGTAGTCTTTCTCCCAGACATGGTGCGCCAGATACCAACCGCAGCCAAGATATACGACTGAGATCAGCAAGGCACAGAGCCCCGAATTCCTCCTTCTCTCCCTGAGTCCCGGCAAACACCCGATCCCATCACAAATCAGCCAGATCGCACCCAGATGCACCAGTATGATCGCCATGTTAATCATGTCGATGAAGATCCAGCATCCGGCCGCTATTCCCGCTGTGAGCAACGCGGCGATCAAAATCTGCAGCGGCTTCCTCCCTCCGGCCAACCGCTTCACAAACGCAAACTTACAGAATTGGCTCACCAGATAAGCCAGGACGGCCAACGTCAAAATTCCCATTCCAAGAAAGATAAAAGCCCACATCACCGATGCCATCCCCCTGTCTGCTCAAGATTTCAGTATTTGCACAAGATTTCAGTGTTTGCACAAGATTTCGGTGTCTGCACAAATAGTATCTAAATTTTCTCAGCTCACTTCATGTCTGGATTCTCTCAGCCTAATTTATGTCTGGATTCTCTCAGCTTATTTTATATCTGAATTCTCTCAACTCAATTTGTATCTAGATTTTCTCCGCTCATTTTACAATTTAACAAAAATCAGGAAAATCTCCGAATCAAGAAAAAAGCCGCAGCTCCGGCTATGATGAGGAACACTCCCAGAACACCAAAGATTTTGAGCAGCTTGCCCCAGTTCTCCTCTTCCACATAATAGCTGTCGGGATCCCCGGGATCGTAAAATATGACTACAGACTGTCCCGGCTCGAATTTAGGTCGCGCAGTCCCGAACGAACTGAACTTTTCATAATGCGTCCCGTTAGCATAATAAGTGTAGACCGCATGCCAGGAGTAGGATGTGGTCCCGTCGGATTCGCTATGGGAAACTTTGCGCATATCCGCCACTTTCCCTACGGTCTGCGCGGTACAGCGCTCACGCTTTTTAGCTCTGGATCGTCCGATTCCAACGGATGCGACAACAAACGCCAGTCCGACAAAAAGAAAAACACCGGGAAAAATGTATATAGCTGCCGTGCTTGACATGGGAAACCTCCTGTGAGTTTTGAAACGGTGTGCAGGTTAATGCGCTGCATCATATTTTGAAAGAAGATATACAACAGAATCTCCTAAACGTATATTTTATATTATATGTGGTGTTATAAATAGCGTCAACAATTTGTTGTTCTATTTCCTAGCGCTATCCCAATCGCTGCATTGATTCTCACCGTATAACAAATCATTTGTCTAAATGATCTGCTTCACCTCGCGGTAGATTCTCAGTCCATCTTTCCTTCCGAACTGCCCGTCTTTGGTAGTTAGCGCCATATTTTTTGGAAGCAAAACCAACATATATCTCTTACAAATGCCTATATATTC
>CANQEB010000271.1 GCA_947594085.1 uncultured Lachnospiraceae bacterium
TGTGCCGGATACCCACATTGTATCCCGGATGTCTGGAAGAAGAGCGTGCCCTGGCTGTGGCGCGACTTACCATGTAGTCAACAATCCTTCGAAGAAGGGTGATCTGTGCGAGGTGTGCGGGGAACCGCTGATTCTCCGCGATGACGACAAGCCGGAGACGGTGCAGAAGCGGTTGAGCGTATACCATGATCAAACACAGCCTCTTATCGAGTATTACAACGGTCAGGGAATTCTGAAGACCGTGGACGGCACACAGCCGATGGACGATGTGTTTACGGAAATCATAAAGGTTTTGGAGGCGTAACACATGTCAGTGACGATTAAAACGAAGCATGAGATTGAGCTGATGCGAGAGGCAGGAAGACTTCTGGAGATCGTTCACAAGGAGCTCCGAGACGCGGTGCGTCCGGGTATCTCTACCTATGAGCTGGATAAACTCGGCGAGAAAGTGATACGCAGCTTCGGATGTGAGCCCAATTTTCTGAATTATAATGGATTTCCTGCATCTTTTTGCATTTCCGTGAATGACGAGGTTGTGCACGGGATCCCACATAAAGGCAGAATCCTGCAGGAGGGCGATATCGTGAGCATCGATGCCGGCCTGATCTATCAGGGTATGCATTCCGATGCGGCGAGGACGTACGGTGTGGGCAAGATCACACCGGAGGCGCAGAAGCTGATCGATGTGACACGCGAATGCTTTTTTAAGGGGATCGAGTTCGCGAGAGCAGGACATCGGCTTCATGAGATCTCCAATGCGATCGGCGATTACGCGGAGTCGTTCGGCTACGGAGTAGTCCGGGATCTGGTAGGGCATGGAATCGGCCATGCGTTGCATGAGGATCCGCAGATACCGAACTTTCGGCAGAGGAGCCGCGGCATTCGGCTGGTGTCGGGGATGACGCTGGCGATCGAGCCGATGATCAACGCCGGCCGAGCCGATGTGGAGTGGCTGGATGATGATTGGACGGTCGTGACAGAAGATGGGAGTCTTTCAGCGCATTATGAGAACACGATCCTGATTACGGATGGTGAGCCGGAAATCCTGACTCTAAGTGATTGACACAGGTAGATCAGGCCGAGGCAGTGGCTGCTGAGGCCGCAAGAGGGTGACTCAGGAGACAGTTTGTGCTTCGCGAAGAATTCGCATGGTCAAACACATGTCGCTGGTCACAAAGTGAGCAGCAATATGAGGGAGGGCATCATGAAGCAGTGGACATCCGAGCTGTTGGCCGTATCGCGGGCAGGGCATGACAAAAATACATTGTATGTCGTATTGGCGTGCGATGATACCTACGTCTGGCTGGCGGATGGGAGAAGAAGGCTCCTGGAAACACCCAAAAGAAAGAAATGGAAGCATGTGCAGGTGATCAGGCATCTGCCGGAAGAGATTCTGGCCCAGATGAAGTCCTTTGAATTGGATGCACATGTGAGAAAGATTCTCAAAGCATATCAGGATCTGCAGGAAAGCGGCAGGGGAAATGCAGTATAACAGAACAACCTATGACACAGGAGGTATTTATGTCAAAAGCAGATGTCATTGATGTAGAAGGTACGGTACTTGAAAAGCTTCCGAACGCGATGTTCCGCGTGGAACTCGAGAATAAGCATGTGGTGTTGGCGCATATCAGCGGCAAGCTCCGCATGAATTTCATCCGTATTCTTCCGGGTGACAAGGTGAAGATTGAGATGTCCCCATATGATCTGACAAAGGGCAGAATTATCTGGAGAGACAAATAATCAGATTTCAGATGGTGAAATCTGGAATAACATGCAGAAAAAGTAAAAATAGTGCTTGCATAAAGGATTTCAAAATGTTATAATAAACAACGTTCCTTTTGCGGCGGGGATACTATGCCCAAACGCAGGAGAGAAAGGTGAAAGGAGGATTTGCCATGAAGGTAAGATCATCTGTGAAACCGATCTGCGAGAAGTGCAAGGTAATCAAGAGAAAGGGAAGCATCCGGATTATCTGTGAGAATCCGAAGCACAAGCAGAGACAAGGTTGACCAAACCAAAACGGCGGAGCATCGCGTGGTTTGCGGTGCGAAGAGGGAGACGGACATCCGTACCCAGACATTCAATATAACGATGGAATAAATCAGCCTGCACTCCCGTTTTCGGAATTCGAGGCAGACGTTGACTGAATATAGATAGTCCGGATTTTATTTCGTTGCGATATTGATTTTAATACTGTTCCAGGATTTTGGCAGTTTACAGCCTGTGCTAACCGCTGTGCACAGAGAAGCGCTGTTACTGGTCATGAGTGATCGGTAATAGGTATGCCGCGCAAGGGCGAAGGAAGGGCCCATAGCTTAATGGAACAGAAAGGCTGTCTTTGGCAGCTGGACAGCTATGCCTGTCCCAATTAAAACCAATCAGAAAGATGGAGGAGAAATTACATGGCTCGTATTGCTGGTGTAGACTTACCAAGAGAAAAACGTGTAGAGATCGGTTTGACCTACATCTACGGTATCGGTAGAACAAGTTCAAACAAGATTCTTGCCGCAGCGAATGTGAATCCTGACACGCGTGTCAGAGATCTGACGGATGAAGAGGTCATGAAGATCAGCGCTATCATCGACAAGGATTACATGGTGGAAGGCGATCTTCGCAGGGACACGGCTCTCAATATCAAGCGGCTGCAGGAGATCGGATGCTACAGAGGGATCCGTCACAGAAGAAGCCTGCCGGTTCGTGGACAGAACACGAAGAATAACGCCAGGACGCGCAAGGGTCCGAAGAGAACCGTTGCGAACAAGAAGAAATAACGTAAATCAGACACTCGTGAACAAAATTTGAGGAAAGTAGGTTAGTTTAGATTATGGCTAAAAAAGTTACGAAGAAAGTGACAAAAAAGCGCGTTAAGAAAAACGTTGAACGGGGACAGGCACATATCCAGGCATCCTTCAACAATACAATCGTGACCCTGACGGATACGCAGGGAAATGCTTTGTCGTGGGCAAGTGCCGGTGGTCTTGGATTCAGAGGTTCAAGGAAATCTACTCCGTACGCAGCACAGATGGCTGCAGAGACTGCCACGAAGGCAGCATTGGTACATGGTCTGAAGACTGTTGACGTGTTCGTAAAGGGCCCGGGTTCGGGACGAGAGGCAGCGATTCGTGCGCTCTCCGCAAATGGTCTTGAGGTTGTCAGTATCCGCGACGTGACGGCTGTTCCGCACAACGGCTGCCGCCCGCCAAAACGCAGAAGAGTTTAATCAGGGAGGTCATAGAAGATGGCAGTAAACAGAGTTCCTGTTCTTAA
>CANQEB010000272.1 GCA_947594085.1 uncultured Lachnospiraceae bacterium
CAAGGAAATATGCCATATAGATACCGGGCTGCGCCGCCGCGCCGAGCAGGAAGCTCTTCGGGTTCGCGATCAGCGGACCGAAGTCCGTCATCGCGCCGACGCCCATGAAGATCAGGGACGGAAGAATACTCCACTCGTCCATCAGATAGAAATAATGGAGCAGGCCGCCTGCATGCTCGATGCCGTTCACATCCGTGTATGGCTGCGCCATGATATCCGGATAGATATTGACGAGCAGCATGCCGAACGCGATCGGAACGAGAAGCAGAGGCTCAAATCCATGCTTGATTGCCAAATACAGGAACACACAGGCCACCGCGATCATAACATAGTTGCCCCATGTCAGATTCAGGAACGCTGTCTGATCCAGCAGGTTGGACAATGTATTTGTAATGTAAGACATTTTTTAACCTCCCAGTTCGTATTCTCAGACAAAGTCTGTCAGCAGAACCTTTCATCGCCGCAGAAGCATACCGTCTAAGCACGATTCCGTAGCTTTGAAATACTGCCGCCACTTAGTTCATGGTCGCGAGGACGTCTCCGGACTCAATCGCCTGGCCTACGGTTACGTCGATGCTTGCCACTGTACCGTCCTGCGGAGCCACTACCGGGATCTCCATCTTCATTGCCTCAAGAATCACGATGCTGTCACCGGCCTTTACTGCCTGGCCGACACTAGCCTCCACCTTAAATACCTTGCCCGGCACGGAAGCTGATACCTTCACCGCGCCTGTGCCACCCGCTGCCGGAGCTGCCGCCGGAGCCGGTGCTGCCTTCGGAGCCGCTTTCGGCGCTGCCTTTGGAGCTGCCGCCGGTGCCGCGGAGCCGGTGCCTTCTTCTACTGTTACATCATATACATTGCCGTTTACTGTAATCGTATAATTTTTCATGAATCTTTCCTCCTGTATTTAGGCTCTCTGCCAGTTTCTTTTATTTGCTTTCTTGATTGAACGAACTACAAAACCGTCTCCGGACGTCGTACCGGACGCTGCGATCGCCGCCGTGATGACTGCCACCAGCTCCAGGTCATCCGTGAGATCCTCTTCCACTGCCGCGGCAGGCGCCGCTGCCGGAGCTGCCGTCGGAGCCGGAGCCGCTTCAGGCTGTTCCTTCTTGCCCATCTTCTCAATCATCTCCGGAATGTAGTGGAGCTTGCCGATCAGCCAGCTTAAGAACAACAGAGTCAGGAACACGATACCGAGTCCCATCACGGTGTTCAACGCCGCACGCTGCATCAATGTACCAAGCGGATAATCGATCTCCCAGTTCAGCGTGACCGCCTGCGTCGTCATGTCCGCTTCATAGGTCACAGCCACATCGGTCTTATCGTTCAGCTTATCATATTTCGCGTGACCGACGATCTTGAATGCCGTTTCCGTCATCTCCATCTTGGCATCCGTCACTTCCACGAAGGCACCCAGCTCGTCCTTCACGGACTTCCAGTTCGCCGCAATTGCCGCGCTCGTGGCGTCATTTCCGTCGATGTAAGCGTCGATCTGCTCATCGCTCCATGCGCTGATCTGTGTCAGCATGGAAGTAAGCTGCGTCTTCAGCTGCTCTTCTTCCGACGGTGCTTCCGTCTCGCTCTGTGCCTCAGCCGGAGTCTGCGCCTCGCTCTGTGTCTCCGCGCCATCCGCCTCCTCGGCAAGTGCCGTCTCCTCCTGGGCCATCTCTTCTACCGCCTGCCGTACTTCGCTCTCCGTCTCATCCGCAAACACACTCATGGAGAAGACAGACATGCAAAGCCCTGCCGCAAGCAAAACTGCACTTAATCTATGCCTCATGTGATTCACCTCGCTTAAATGGTTCCGTGTTTTTTGGCCGGGCGGTCATCTCTCTTCGTGAACAACATTTCGAACGCGCCGATCACATATTTTCTGGTATCCTCTGCCTCAATAATGTTATCTACATAGCCTCTCTTCGCTGCCGCCATCGCGCTGGACTGAAGTGCCGCGTACTCCGCAGCCTTCTCGTTGATCACCTTCGCGTCCTCGTCCGCGTACATGATCTTTGCCGCGAGCTGCGCGTCCATCATGCCAATCTGCGCCTGACTCCACGCAAACGTTACGTCCGCGCCGATCGCCTTGCTGTTCATCGCAACATAAGCGCTGCCGAACGCCTTGCCGATAACCACATTTACCTTCGGCACCGTCGCATTCACAAACGCCGCCGTCAGCTGCGCCGCTGCCTTTGCGATGCGCTTCTCAGAGCACTTCGTCGCCTTGAAACCGGCCACATTCGTTAGGGAGAGCACTGGAATCTCAAACGCGTCGCAGAAATTCACGAACTCCGCAGCCTTCACCGCCCCGCGCGCGCTCAGCGCACAGTCATAGGACTCCTTGAGCGTCCCTTCCTCATCATATGCCTCGGTGCGATTCGCCACCGCGCCGACCGTCGTGCCGTTCAGACGAAGGAAACCGGTCACCATATCCGGAGCGTACGCCGCCTTCACCTCGAGGAAGTTGTTGTCATCTGCTATGTTGGAAAGAAGAATTGTCGTATCGCCCGCCGCGTTTGCAAGGTCCGCGCACGCGCGATTCAGGTCGTCTGTGCACTCCTCATAGGAAAGGTCGTCCTCATTGTTCGCCGGAAGCATACACACGAGTTCGCGAATCTGCGCCATGATCTCGTCCTCTGTGCCGACGAAGTCAACCAAGCCAGCCTCCTCACTCTGGAACTGTGCAGAAGCCGTGTCGCATTTCTCTTTGACATTGCCATCCAGCGCATTCGGCGCGTTCACGAACAGCTCCGCCTTCGAGCCTTCCATGAATGTGAAATCGGTAAGACCCGGCACGAGAGCCAGACCACCGCCACATCTGCCAAACACCGCCGTAATCTGCGGAACGATGCCGGATGCCAGCGCCTGCTTCTTATAGATCTCGCCGAACGCATTCAACGCATCCGTCGCCTCCTGAAGCCTCAGGCCCGCGCAGTCCAGAAGTCCGATCACCGGGGCACCCATATTCAGCGCCATATCATAGATACCCGCGATCTTCTTCGCATGCATCTCGCCGATCGTGCCGCCGAGCACGGATGAGTCCTGGCTGTAAACATAGACCAGATGTCCGTCGATCAGGCCATAGCCTGTGACTACGCCGTCTCCCGGCGTCTGCGCCTGCTGCATGTTGAAATCAGTATTCCTGGCAGTGATGTATCCGCCGATTTCAACAAAACTGTTCTCGTCGAGCAAGGAAGCGATCCTCTTGCCCGCTAAGCTTTGTGCTGTATTACTCATTCTTCAGCCCTCCATCGCTATATAATAAT
>CANQEB010000273.1 GCA_947594085.1 uncultured Lachnospiraceae bacterium
CAGAGGCAGGTACAGGGAGGAATTGCGCTTGCCGCGGTTCGGAGCCGGTGCCAGATACGGACAGTCGGTCTCCACGACAATATGGTCGAGCGGAACCGCGGCGGCCACCTCTTTCATGACGCGCGCGTTCTTGAATGTCACGACACCGCCGACCCCAATGTAATACCCGAGCTTCACATATTCGAGCGCCATCTGTGCCGACGAGGAGAAGCAGTGAATGATGCCTCCCGTCGTCCCGGCGTGGTATTCCTTCATGATGTCAAACGTGTCCTGCGCCGCCTCGCGGCTGTGGATGTTGACCGGAAGTCCGGTCTCCTTCGCCATCTGAAGCTGCCGAATAAACCACTGCTTCTGAAGCCCATGTGACTCCTTGTCCCAGTAATAATCCAGTCCGATCTCCCCGACCGCCACGGTCTTTGGCTTCCGGCAGAGTTCATACATCCACTGCAGCGTCTCCTCGTTCAGCGAACCGACCTCGTCCGGATGCACGCCGACCGCCACCCATACAAACGTATGCCGCTCTGCCAGCTCCTGGCTCGCCCGAACGCCCTGCAGGGACGCGCCGACGTTCACGATCCCGCCGATCCCGGCAGGCTCCATCTGCGCAAGTAATTCTTCTCTATCTTCATCAAACGCCTCATCGTCATAGTGCGCATGCGTGTCAAAAATCATTCATTCTCTCCCGCTTTCGTTAAACCTTCTTGCCGCTCAGAATCATATCAATCTCCATTTCACCGCCATTCCACTGGCGGCACAAACAGCCCTAAAAAAGGATTCTTCACGCTCGCTCTACCATGATCAAAAACCTCGTCACTCTTGTGTATGAACGTACAAACAGACGAGCCTTTATAATAAATTATGCAGGAAATTTGCGTATACGTCAATCCTTTTCCGTTACTGTGTCAGCAAATAGTCGGATGGCGATCGGCACTCAGAAAACAGACTGCCACTGCACTGGTTCTTCCATATAAAAGTGAGAACAGAAAATCCCCGGAGAAAGCCGCTCCGAGGATTTTCATTCGTCACAATTGCAATTCTATTCTTACTATTTGTATTATAACATATATCATATTTCTGTGCAATACAAAATTTCTCTATTTTACCTGAAACTTCTTTTCGTCTCCTGCCAAAGCGACTCCATACGTCTTGCCGGCTTTCAGCTTGACCGCCTTTCCATTATCATCACGCAACTCTATCGTGGCCTCTTTGCTCCCTTTTGTAATCGTGCAGATTCCTATGCCTTCAGAGAGGCCATCCACATAGGTCTTGAACGTCGCTTTTGAAGCTGAAATTTTTTTCTGCTCCATAGTATATGGATCCCACTGCATAGCATAAATGTCCCAACTGGTCGGCGCCTTCTTGAGCTGTACCTTGATCTGTGTGGTACCTGCTTTTCCAGTCACTTTGCTGATTGGAAGCTCCGGAACATGCGCAGAAACATAGTCGGTAACTGCAGTGATGATATCCTGACAGCGCCAGTCATTCGGTGCTACGAGCTTTTCGGGCCTTTCCCCTCCGCCGACCAGCCCATATATCGGCTGTTTGCTTGCCGGAATCTTTTTCATTGCATTCAGATATGCATTGGCCTTTGTGATCATATCCGCGATGTTACCCGCCTTAGCCTTCTTGCCGGCATACTTCTTTACCAGCACCTTGGATGTTTTATTCAGGTTCTTGTAGGTAGTCCCCATCCCAAGAGAATTCTTTTTCTTTACCTGCACTGTGCAGGTATACTTCTTGCCTTTATACGTAAAGTAGATATCGGCCGCTCCCACTTTCCTGGCCTTGACCAGACCATTCCTTGTCCCCACCGAGGCGACAGTCGGCATGCTGCTCCTGTAAATCAGACTCAGCTCCGTCCCCAGTTTACTCTTTGCCATATAAGTCTCTGTATCTATCGTGAAGTCACCAAAATAATAACCCAGATAAAATTCCTGTCCCTGCTCAATCTGTATGGTCCTATTTTGAATCGCGCCCACTACGCTTCCGAATTCTTTCCACCAGCCGACTTCTGTCCTCGTCTTCGCAGAAGCCTGCAAGGACGAAAAAATTACCATGCAGAGGAGTGCCAAAGTCAGAAATACATTCCTTTTCAAAGAAGCACATTTCTTCTCTCGTCTCATAATCTACCTTCTTTCTATATAATGCTTATCCGTTCGCTTCTACTGCAGAAGCCGCCGCTTCCTTCATCGCTTTCACATACTCCGCCACATGCGGCACGCAGTCCGCACCGTACTGTCCGCACAGCTTCACGATCGCGGAGCCGACGATCACGCCGTCCGCATATCCGGCCATGCGCTTCGCCTGCTCCGGCGTGGAAATGCCGAAACCGATCGCGCAGGGAATGTTGCTGTGCTCTCTCACAAGGCGCACCATCTCGCC
Source organism: uncultured Lachnospiraceae bacterium (assembly GCA_947594085.1). Taxonomy (GTDB): domain Bacteria; phylum Bacillota; class Clostridia; order Lachnospirales; family Lachnospiraceae; genus Choladousia. The sequence goes on from CANQEB010000273.1 coordinate 2,383, forward strand.
GACGTCGGTCGTAATCTCCGAGCGCACGCCGGTGACACCGAGCGAGGAAACGCAGTAGATAAATCCTTCCGCTGAAGCCGCGATCGTCGCAATCCTCTCATGCGAAGTCGGCGCAATCAGAGAGACCAAAGCCAGCCCATGTGCATCACACACGGAGCTGAATTCCTCCTTCTCCTCAAACGGCACATCCGGCAGGATCAGCCCGTCCATGCCGATCTCCGCGGCCGTCTTCACAAAGCGCTCCGTCCCGTAGGAATAGACCACGTTCGCGTAGGTCATGAACACCATCGGGATCTGTGTATTTTTGCGGATCTTCCGTACCATATCGAAGATCTTGTCCGTCGTCACACCGCCGGAGAGGGCGCGCATATTCGCCTCCTGGATCACCGGACCTTCCGCCGTCGGGTCTGAAAACGGGATGCCAAGCTCGATCAGGTCCGCGCCGGCCTCCTCCATCGCGTAGACAAGTTTTTCCGTGACTTCCAGCGACGGGTCGCCGCAGGTCACAAACGGGATAAACGCCTTTCCATTCTCAAATGCCTGCTGTATCTTACTCATGGATATCCTCCCCTCTGTAGCGCGCGATCGCCGCACAGTCCTTGTCGCCGCGCCCGGAAATGTTGATGACAATGATCTGATCCTTGCGCATCTGAGGCGCGAGCTTCATCGCGTAGGACACCGCGTGCGCACTCTCGATCGCCGGGATGATGCCCTCGATCTTCGCCAAATACTCAAACGCCTCGACCGCCTCGTCGTCCGTCACTGGCACGTACTCCGCGCGCCCCTTATCATACAGGTACGCGTGCTCCGGCCCGATGCCCGGATAATCCAGACCCGCCGAGATCGAGTACACCGGCGCAATCTGTCCGT
>CANQEB010000274.1 GCA_947594085.1 uncultured Lachnospiraceae bacterium
GCATCGAGATAGAAAACGAGTCTAGGTTTGCGGTCAGACCGTACCATGCGTTGTTCGTACGGGTTTTGTGAATTAAATACGAAGAGGGGAGACGAATATGGCTGATAAGGTAAAGACGATTGGCGTATTGACGAGCGGGGGCGATGCCCCGGGCATGAACGCGGCGATTCGCGCGGTGGTCCGCAAGGCATTGTCGCAGGGAATCAACGTAAAAGGAATCTATCAGGGCTACCGTGGTCTTCTGAATGAGGAGATCGTGGATCTGACTGCACGGTCCGTGTCGGATTCGATCTCGAAGGGCGGCACGATCCTCTATACGGCAAGATGTCTGGAATTTAAGAGGCCGGAGGTGCAGGACCGAGCGGCGGAGATCTGCCGGAAACATGAGATCGACGGTCTCGTGGTGATCGGTGGTGATGGCTCGTTCCGCGGCGCACAGCAGTTGGCGGCCCGCGGCATCAATACGATCGGCGTGCCGGGGACGATCGATCTGGATATCGCCTGTTCGGATTACACGATCGGTTTTGACACGGCGGTCAACACGGCGATGGACGCGATTGACAAGGTGCGTGATACCTCGACATCCCATGAGCGCTGCAGCATCATCGAAGTCATGGGGCGCAATGCGGGCTATATCGCGCTTTGGTGTGGCATCGCGAACGGCGCGGAGGATATTCTTCTCCCAGAGCAGTACGATTACGATGAGCAGGTTCTGATCAACAATATCATCCAGAATCGCAAGCGTGGCAAGAAGCATCACATCGTCATCAATGCAGAAGGTATCGGGCATTCCACGAGTATGGCCCGCAGGATCGAGGCAGCGACCGGGCTGGAGACCCGTGCGACAATCCTCGGACACATGCAGCGCGGCGGCAGTCCGACGTGCCGTGATCGCGTATATGGCACGGTGATGGGTGCGCTCGCGGCGGATCTTCTGATTCAGGGAAAATCAAACCGCGTTGTGGCGTTCCGCGAAGGACAGTATGTGGATTTGGACATTGATGAGGCGCTCGCTATGCAGAAGAATTTGCCGGAATACATGGTGCGCGTGGCGAAAGCGATGGCCATTTAACCAGTTTCGGCATGCCGAAAAATGAAAAGGCAGGACTCGCGGATTTATCCGCAGAGGACTGGATTTTCATTTTGCGAGATGGCAATAGATAGAGGTAGTATGATTACTAGTACATCCAACCCCCAGGTGAAGCAGCTTCAGGCACTGCAAAAAAAGGCAAAAGAGCGAGAATGCGAGGACGTATTTGTTGTGGAGGGCATCAAAATGTATCGCGAGGTGCCAAAGGATAAGCTTGTCTACACATATGTCTCTGAAAGCTTTCGCAAGAAGAATCCGTCCATATTTAACAGTGTGGAGAAGCTCACGGAATTGTCAGACCGTGTGTTTGAAAGTGTGTCCGATACAAAGACGCCGCAGGGCGTCTTGTGTCTTGTAAGGCGAAATCATTATACGCTACAGGATCTTATTGGAGAAAACAGGCTCGGACCTGGACACCATGGGGCGGCAGCTCTGGAGCCAATGTCGGGGGAGACGATTGGACGCGGGGAACCGCTGATCGCAATTCTTGAAAATTTGCAGGATCCGGGCAATTTGGGTACGATCATGCGCACGGCAGAGGGAGCAGGGGTTACCGGGATCCTGATGAGCCAGGACTGTGTGGATCTGTATAATCCAAAGGTGATCCGTTCGACGATGGGTTCGATCTATCGCATTCCGTTTTACTATTCGCAGGACTGGGAGAGAGATTTGAATTGGTTGAAACAACAGGGTGTGCGGTTGTATGCGGCGCATTTGGAGGGGAAAACGTATTATGATAAGGTTTCCTACTGTGCGCCGACTGCTTTTTTGATCGGAAACGAGAGCCGTGGGCTGACACAGGAGACGGCAGCGCTTGCCGATGCGTATATACAGATACCAATGTGCGGTCAAGTGGAGTCATTGAATGCTGCGATTGCCGCCTCGATTCTGATGTATGAGGCAAACCGCCAGAGGAGAAGCATGTCTGTGTAGATGATTTTCAGGAGGCTTTTTTATGAAAACGGAAGAGATAAATGCGTTAAAGAATATGCGCAGACAAATGTTTTTGACTGCTTGGGCAGGCGGGACGGCGCATCTCGCGTCTGCGTTTTCGTCAGCGGAGCTTTTCTATGCCTTATATATGAGAAAAATATTGAAGAACGATCCGGCAGATCCGCAAAATCCCGATCGGGACCGGCTGATTCTGAGCAAAGGACATGCCGGCCTTGCCCTCTATGTATCCCTGGCGATGGCTGGTTTCATAGAAGAGGAGGAGCTGCACACATTTTTGCAGCCGGGCTCTTTGCTGGGCGGAGAGCCTTGTCTGAATGGAATTCCCGGAATTGAGGCTGCCACGGGCTCTCTGGGGCACGGATTGTCGATGGCGGTTGGGATTGCGCTTGCAGGGAAGATGAATGAGCAGAATTATAGGACCTATGTGATTCTTGGAGATGGAGAGTGCCAGGAAGGAACGGTCTGGGAGGCCGTGATGGCGGCTCACAAATATCAGCTTGGCAATTTGACCGCGATTCTCGACTGCAATAAAATACAGAAGATGGGATTCATTGAGGATACGATGCGCATTGTGGATTGGCGGCAGAAATGGGAATCCTTTGGCTGGCAGGTCGATGAGATATCGGACGGACATGATGTCGATGAGATCTGTGCAGTTCTGGGGAAAGAGAATGACGCAGAGACCCCGCGGCTGGTAATCGCACATACAGTCAAGGGAAAGGGTGTCTCCATCATGGAGAACAATCCGGATTGGCATTTCAAGATGCCGAGCCGGAGAGAGCTGAAAGTATTTATGCAGGAGCTTGATCTTACGCAGGAGGAGCTGGAGGAATGCAGAAAGCATATATAATGGCGCTGTGCGAAATCGCCGGACAGGATAAAAATGTGTTGTCCCTGCTCGCGGACAGTGGAACAGGATATGACCAGCTGTTTCGCAAATATTATCCGGATCAGCTGCTTGACTTCGGTATTGCGGAGGAAAATATGGTTTCCGCTGCGGCCGGACTGGCAATGTGCGGCAAGGTTCCCTTTGTTTACACGGCCGGAGCGTTTCTGGCATATCGAAGCTATGAGTTTATCCGGGACGATATTTGCTTCCAGAATCTGAACGTGAAAATCGTTGGCATGGGAGCGGGACTTTCCTGGAGCACGCTGGGCGTGACACATCACACGACGGAAGATTTGGG
>CANQEB010000275.1 GCA_947594085.1 uncultured Lachnospiraceae bacterium
TTTGGTGTACTCTTTTTCCCCGATTTTTTAGGTTATTTGTTTTCATTTTTCTCTTGACATATCACCAAATTGCTTTCATAAGCAAACCGCTTGTAAGATTTTCTTACATACAGTATGCCATAAAACCGTTTTCTATTCAATACTCTGTAAGTAATATTTTCTCAACAAAAAATGGAATTTACAAATTCATCCCATCAACAATCTCCGCAGGCTTCGCGGTCATTTCCACCCACGCGGGAACAAAACCACTCTTAACCGCGTTTCGGACTGATCTAAGATTGGACCACGCCGTACAGTAAAACGGCACCTTGTCCCTGCTTATGATTTCTTTTGTAAGCGCGTTTGTCAGCGCACAGGCGATTCCCTGCCGTCGGTATTCCGGTAAAACATCCACGCCGATCTGCCACATATCTTCGCAATCAGCAGAGCAGGCGGCCATTCCGATCAACTTGTTTTTGTCATAGGCGCCGACGCCAAGTACATCTAAATGCCGTCGATCCTTACAAAGCGCATTGCTCCATTCCGGCAGATACAACTCCGCAAAGTCTTCCTGCTGCAGTATGCGCGTTTCATAATCGCACGAAAGGTCGGGGAGACGGTTCATATCCGGCAGATAATACTCCGCCATAAAGCATATCTTATGCCCTTTCTCCATCAGGCGCTCGTTCAGCCAGTGAAAATTCGGTGTTTCAAAGCATCCGTAAAACTCAAATTTACTCACATATTCGGATACGATATCCATGGTCTCGCTTATGGACGCTGCCACAACGTTATTTCCATAGGAAACGAAGTTGCAGGTGATCGGTTCCTTATAGTATTTGCGGGCATTTTCTCCCAGCTTGAAGGCAAGAACAACATTTCTATCCGCCTTGAAATCCTCCGCGCGGCATCCGATGTCTTCTGCGGACTGGCGCATGGCAATTTCCATCATTTCATGATTCGTCATAGTATTCTTCCTTCACCTCCAACTATACAGTCTTTTTCAGTATATCAAAATCGCCCCCTGCTTTCAACCGCGCACATACAGTTCTCAGCAATATTATATCCCCAATCAGGCGATTCAGCAGATTTCCGCACCAGCCGCTCAATATTTGTGTCTGCTACACTACACTTGCCTCTTGTTCATATTCAGCACACTCAGGGCAACGAACATCACGGCGGAGACAACGGCGACAAGAGCCGCTTCTCTGTATACTTTTGTTTCTTCCACGCCGGACAGCAGAGAATTAACGCTCATCAGCAGAGCGGGCGAATATACCTTTGCCTTCGGTATGGCGCTCAATAGATAGGCAAACACAGAAATTCCTCCGGTACACAAGGTAACGCTCGTATTATTCTGCAGCAAGGATGAAAGCAGAGCGAGAAGGCTGATGACCCACACGCCGAACAGCCACCACATGGCTGCCGCGAATAGTAAATTGTTCGCAATACTATTATCCCAAAAATAAGCGGTATAGCCGTAGGTAATCGAAAAGCAAAGTCCGTAGCCCAATGTCCACAAGGAAAAAAGCATCACTGTTTTCGCCAACACGACCTTATATCTCGCCAGACCCTTTGTAAGCGCAAGCAGCAATGTTCCGGATCTGTATTCTCTGGTAAAACTGTCGCTGAAGATCAGTACAAAGGCGATCAGGGCGATTGGGATATTCTTAAAAAACTGTCCCCACGAGGTCATCGCATCCACCTGGACGTTTGCGACGGTCAATCCGCTTTCCGCCAGTGAAGCAGAAAACATTTCCATCATCCACGGCGTCAGCTTTGCGATCGCGGGATTCATTATGCCGAACAGGGCAAACAACAATACAAGAATGATGAGCTTGCCTGTCCGTGCGGTTTCCATAATTTCCTTTTTCATAAAAGCAAACAGCGGCTTCATTTCGTCACCTCCAGAAACAGCGTCTCAAGTGTCGGTTCGATTCGCTCGATCCTCTGTATCGGTATTCTGTTCTCAGCAACATATCGCACAACGTCAAAGAAACGCTCCTTGTCGCCATGGAAAATGAGCGTATTTTCTTCTCCGGTCTTGAGATCACTGAATGTTTTTATCAGGTTGCCGGCATCTTCCTTTTGTTCCGTCTCGATGGTAAATCCGTCCGACGGCCGCATACTTCGAAGCTCTTCGATCGTTCCCTGCATCGCGATCTTTCCGTCGTTCAGAAACGCGGCCTCGGTACAGATCCGCTCCACATCAGAGAGAATGTGTGTGGAGAAAAGTATCGTGGTCTGCTCTTTGGCGGCAAGGAGGATGTCCAGTATTTCCTTGCGGCCGACAGGATCAAGAGCAGATGTCGGCTCGTCGCAGATCAAAAGCTTCGGCCGGTTCAGCAGCGCCTGAGCAATTCCCAGACGCTGCTTCATGCCCCTTGAAAAGCCTTTGATTCTGTGCCGCTCCTGCCCAAGGCCCACCAGCTCCAGCAACTCATTGCTTCTCGTAGCTAAATCCGCCTTACCCATTCCGCTGATCTCCCCACAGAAACGCAGATATTCCAGGGGCGTCATATACGCATAAAATTCCGGCACATCGGGAAGATAGCCAATGTGCCGGTTTGTGCGAGTCTGCCCGAAGCGTACCTTTTCACCACAGACGTGAACCTGCCCGCTGTCAGGTCTCAGAAGTCCGAGAATCGCTTTCATCGTCGTTGTCTTCCCTGCTCCGTTTCTGCCGATAAAGCCGAAAATACTATGTTCAGGCACGGTCAGATCAAGCCCGCGAAGCGCCTCTTTACCACCAAAGCTCTTTTTCAGATTTTCTATTGTCAGTATTTCCATGTAAGTCTCCATTCCACCGCCAGATCCTTCCTGCTAATCTCAATCCCGTCGCCTTTCCAGCGGCGGCACAGACAGCGATGCAAAGATACTTCCTACTAATTGTTCCGGCGGCACATATAGTACACTAAATGTCTTCCCGCCCAAGCAGGAAGTACAGAATCGGGCCGATAAACTCCATGCCGATGATCACTACGACAAGCCACAGCGTGCGATTCCCTCTTTTATAATTCTTATGGGTCAGAATATGGTACAGCGTGTAGCCCAGAAGGGCAAATTCCACAATCGCAAGCGGAATGAGGAAGGGGAGAAGTTCCGTAATTTTTTCCATTCTATTTTTCGTCCTTTCTGAAAATCTCTACGCAGAAACCCTTATACCCGCAGTGTGAGCAGCTGAGCTTCCGCAGGGTCGGGGTATGC
>CANQEB010000276.1 GCA_947594085.1 uncultured Lachnospiraceae bacterium
CTGCTCTGGATGATGTCCGAGCTGTTCGAGTCGCTGCCGGAGGTGGGCGACCCGGAGAAGCCGAAGATGATCTTCTTCTTCGACGAGGCGCACCTGCTGTTCGACGACGCTTCCAAGGTACTGCTCGGCAAGATCGAGCAGGTGGTGAAGCTGATCCGCTCAAAGGGCGTCGGCATCTATTTTGTCACACAGAATCCGTCCGACATTCCGGGCGGCGTGCTGAGCCAGCTCGGCAACAAGGTACAGCATGCACTGCACGCCTACACGCCGGCGGAGCAGAAGGGCGCGAAGGCGGCTGCGCAGTCGTTCCGCGAGAATCCGGAGTTCGACACCTACGAGACGCTGCTTGAGCTCGGAACGGGCGAGGCGCTCGTTTCCGTGCTGGATGAGGACGGCGTTCCTACGGTCGTGAAGCGCTGTACGATCCTGCCGCCGCAGAGCCAGATGGGCGCGCTGGACGACGCAGTCCGCGATACGCAGATCAAGGCCAGCTTACTGTATACGCGTTACATGGAGGCGCAGGACCGCGATTCCGCGTACGAATTTTTACAGAGAAAGTCTCTGGCGGACGCCGAGGCGGCGCAGCAGGCAGCCGAGGAAGAGCAGCGTCAGAAGGAAGAGGCCGAGGCCGAGAAGCAGAGACAGAAGGAGGAGGCTGCGGCGGAGAAGCAGCGTCTGAAGGAGGAAGCCGCGGAGGAAAAGCAGCGCCAGAAAGAGCTCGAAGCGGAGGAGAAACGCCGTCAGAAGGAACTGGAGGCGGAGGAGAAGCGCCGCCAGAAAGAATTGGAAGCACAGCAGAAGGCGCTCGAGAAAGAGGCGGAGAAGCGCGAGAGACAGATGAAGTCCGAGGTCAAGAAGGTGGCAAGCAGTGCGATTGGGACGCTCGGCCGCGAGCTCGGCAACCAGGTCGGCAAGTCGGTCGGCGGCACGTTCGGCAAACGGCTGGGTGGAAACGTAGGAGCTTCGCTTGGAAGGGGAATTCTCAGCACCTTGTTCAAGATTTGACGCGTAAAGGATGTCCTTGTGCCCTGAAACCTGCAAAATATCATTTTCGGATGTCGGCGTAACTTGCCTCCAGACGAACAGCGGCATGTGGTGGATGCCGGGTATGGGCATTGCAGTGGAGGAATAAATGATCAGGAAGAGAAGATTTCGCAGGGCATTTTGTGTTCTGCTCACAGCCGTCTGCCTGGCCGGCGGCATGGCGCGTGCAGGAGAAGTTTCCCTGGAGAGTATAGAGGCAGTCGGAGGATCCCGGTCAATTGAGCCGGAGGAGAATGTTTCGATGACTGCTGAGGGCGGCGGTATAATCGCGGACGTCAGCGTGGCTTCCTCGGGGGCGGAGTCTGAATCTGAAGCGAAACCCGGAACGGAAACGGAGACCGAGATGGAGTCTGAGACAGAAGCTGAAACAGAAACTGAAACGGAATCTCCGATTGACTTCGAGGGTCTGTGGGAGATCAATACAGACATCTATGCGTGGATCAAGATACCGGGGACGGTGATTAATTATCCGGTGCTGCAGAGCGTGGGCGAGGAGGATTTCTACCTGACGCACGACATGGAAGGAAACGATGACATCTACGGCTCGATCTACACGCAGAGGTATAACAGCACAGATTTTTCTGATTTCCACACGATTATTTACGGCCACAATATGAAGGACGACACGATGTTCGGCTGGCTGTCGGAACTCGCGAATCTGGAGACATTGTGGAATCACAACGTAATTTATATTTATCTGCCGGACCGGACGCTGGAATACTGGATTTTCGCCGCCTATGTGGCGGATAATATGCACCAGCTTGGAGGCGTGAACACACGCTCCCGGGAAGACCGGCAGGCGTATCTCGACAAAGTAGAAGCACGCTGTGAAGGCGTGCAGACCTTTGACCGAAGACTTTTTAGCAAGGTGACGGCGGACAGTCATATTCTGACATTGTCTACCTGTTATCAGAATGATCCGGAACATCGCTTTCTTGTACAGGCAGTGCTTGTAGAGCAGCCGGATCCCGGGACACTGCCGGAGATGGAGAAGCCGGAGACTTTGCCGGAGCCGGAGTTTGAGGTTGAGCCGGAGTCAGAGTCCGAGCTGGAGACTGAGATCACAGCGGCAGAGCTGGCAGCGGCAGCAGACGAATGACCGCATATATCGTGTCGAAGGGCGGCGAGGGCGGCATGTGCTCGCGATGTCGATGCGGCAGGAATAAAATAGCGAAAATCACATATACTCTACCTAAAGCTAAATCACAGAAAACGCAGACGGTAAGGTTCGGCGGAAGTGTCCGCGGCTAAGGCTGCAAAGCACGAAGCGGTGACCGGACGGCTGCTGGAAGGAGAAAGTATATGTGGGGAATTCTGATTGCACTTTTGTCCGGCGCGCTGATGAGTGTGCAGGGCGTGTTTAATACGGAAGTGACGAAGCAGACGAGCCTTTGGGTATCGTCTGCTTTTGTGCAATTTACGGCGCTTTTGGTCTGTCTGGCGGCTTGGCTGATCACAGATCGGACGAATCTGATGTCGCTCGCCCAGGTGGAGCACAAGTACATGCTCTTCTCTGGTGTGATCGGTGCGTTTATCACGGTTACGGTGGTGAAAGCGATGGGTGCCCTGGGGCCCGCGCGCGCGGCGATGCTGATTGTGATCTCTCAACTGATCGTCGCATATCTGATCGAACTGTTCGGGATCTTTCAGGTGGAAAAGCAGCCGTTCGAGTGGCGCAAGGTAATCGGGATGCTGATCGCGATCGCCGGCATCGTTATCTTTAAGTGGGAGAAATGAGCAAGAAGTGGGCCAGAGCGGCACAAAACGGGCAAAGTGGGAGGACAGAGGCAGCATTTGAACAGTATTTGACGCAGTGAAAAAATCGTCCTATAATCAGTCTCATCGAGGCACGTCTACAGCGCTGCAGCTGAGGAGCCACTGGAATATGTAGGGCAGCGGTGGGTTGGTCTGAAATATGACAATACGGGAGGGACGGATTTGAAATTTTATAAAAAGAAAACAAGACTTGATATGCCAACGTCGGTACAGCCGATGGCAGAGATAAACGGATTTCCGGTGCGGCCGGGAATGTTTGATGTGAACGGTGCGACGGCGCTTCCGGCCGGGGTGAATTTTACCCTTCATACACACTATGGGACATCGTGTGAGCTTTTGCTGTT
>CANQEB010000277.1 GCA_947594085.1 uncultured Lachnospiraceae bacterium
ACTCTTTCTTATCTCATGGAGAATCTCGGGGCGCGGAATCCGAAATCTCTGCGGCTGTGCACGCTGCTGGATAAGCCGGATCGCCGTGTGACGGATATTAGAGTGGATTATACCGGATTTGAGATTCCAGATGAGTTTGTGGTCGGCTACGGGCTGGACTATGCCCAGAAGTACCGCAATCTTCCGTTTATCGGAATCGTTGAATTCGTGGAAGAATAGAGTGGATAGATAGAAGGAGATGAACATTCATTGAACAAAAACGCCAAGGGAATCGTTTTTTATCTGGTTGGGATTCTGATCATAGTTCTTCTGGTGCTCACATTTCGTGACAGACTGGAGGAGAGCCAGACGTGGAACAGTCGGGAACTCGAGGAATCTCTGAATCGTGGTGAGGTGGTACAGGTTCAGATCACACCGAACAAGGAGGTGCCGACTGGTGTGCTTCGCGTAGTGCTCGCCACCGGGGAGATCAAGTATGTAAACGTCACGGACGTGCGGGCGGCGGAGAACGAGCTGAAGGGATACAGCGACGTATCTGTCGAGGTCAACGATGTGATGCGCGACAGTGTATTTCTGACATCGATTCTTCCGGTGTTGCTGATGGGCGTCCTGTTGGTATTCTTCTTTAGTATGATGAACCGACAGGCAGGCGGCGGCAACGCGCGGATGATGAACTTTGGGAAGAGCCGTGCACGGATGGTGACACCGGACGCGAAGCGCGTGACTTTTAAGGAAGTGGCCGGCCTGAAGGAAGAGAAGGAAGACCTGGAGGAGATCGTCTCATTTTTGAAAGAACCCTCGAAATTTTTGCAGGTAGGCGCGCGAATTCCAAAAGGAGTGATTTTGGTTGGGCCTCCCGGCACTGGCAAGACGTTGCTTGCGAAGGCCGTTGCGGGAGAGGCAGGCGTTCCGTTTTTCAGTATTTCCGGTTCTGATTTTGTAGAGATGTTTGTCGGTGTCGGCGCGTCCCGCGTCAGAGATCTTTTTGAGGAGGCGAAGAAGCATCAGCCCTGCATCGTGTTTATCGATGAGATCGATGCGGTGGCGAGGCGCAGAGGCACGGGCATGGGCGGCGGTCACGACGAGAGAGAACAGACGCTCAACCAACTCCTTGTCGAGATGGACGGCTTTGGTGTGAACGAGGGAATTATCGTGATGGCGGCGACGAACCGTGTCGATATTCTTGACCCGGCGATCCTGCGCCCTGGGCGTTTCGACCGGCAGGTGGCTGTGGGTCGCCCGGATATCAAGGGCAGAGAAGAGATCCTGCAGGTACATTCCAAGGGCAAGCCATTGGCAGATGACGTTGATCTTGCCGAGGTCGCGCGAACGACGGCCGGTTTCACGGGTGCCGATCTGGAAAATCTGATGAATGAGGCTGCGATCTTTGCGGCAAAGGAGCAGCGCGTCTATATCCGTCAGGCCGATATCCAGCGTGCGTTTGTCAAGGTGGGAATCGGAGCTGAGAAGAAGAGCCGTGTGATTTCTGAGAGCGAGAAGCGGATCACAGCGTACCACGAGGCGGGTCACGCGATCCTGTTCCATCTGCTTCCCGAGGTTGGGCCGGTGCACACGATCTCGATTATTCCGACCGGCCGCGGAGCCGCAGGCTACACGATGCCATTGCCGGAGAAGGATGAGATGTTCAATACCAAGGGCAAGATGATGCAGAATATCATTGTCTGTCTGGGCGGCCGTGTGGCGGAGGAGCTCGTCATCGGAGACGTGACGACAGGCGCTTCCCAGGATATCAAGCAGGCGACGGGCATCGCGCGCGCGATGGTGACGAAGTTCGGCATGTCCGATAAGCTCGGCCTGATCAACTACGACCATGAGGACGACGAGGTGTTCATCGGGCGCGATCTGGCGCACACCAGGTCTTACGGCGAGGAGGTCGCCTCCCTGATCGACCAGGAGGTCAAGCGCATCATCGACGAGGCGCACGCGAAGGCGCAGGAGATGATCTCGGCGCACGAGTCCGTGCTTCATGCCTGTGTGAAGCTTCTGATCGAGAAAGAGAAGATAGGGCGCGAAGAATTTGAGGCGTTATTTGCGTGATGAGTGTCTATTGAGAGATACCTTCTCAAAAAGGGCAGCCGGTCGGCTGCCTTTTCTCGTGCAGTCCCACTTTTTTGTGTGGAACAGTTGTGCAAATTCCATATTTAGTATAGAATATGAATCAAGACGAATCAGGAGGGCAGTATGGATCAAAAGACAAAATCACTCATTCAGAAGGTTAAGTACGTTCTTCTCATGCGTCCGGTATTCAATATGGGCGCGCTCTTCAGTGACGAGACGGAAAATTATGTGTCGCCCATGGAGCCAAAGCCGGGAGACACGGTGACGATTCGGATCCGCACGCTGCGCGACAATGCGGACGCGGTCTATTTCATCAGCGGGGCCACGAAGGAGCTCATGTCGCTTGAGTGTACCGAAGGGCGGTTTGATTATTATACGATTCAGATTGAGATGGGCGACAAGCCGATCTACTATTATTTTGAGATACAGGACGGGCAGGCCAGATGCTTCTACAACAAATGTGGCGTGTCCCGGGATTTGCAGCAGAATAAGTCTTTCTGTCTCTGCCCCGGGTTTTCTACACCGGATTGGGCGAAGGGGGCGATCATGTACCAGATCTTTACGGACCGTTTTTGCAACGGGGACCCGTCCAACGATGTGGAGCAGAATGAGTATGTCTACATCGGGGAGGGTACGAGCAAGGTCACGGACTGGAACAAGATCCCGGCTCAGATGGGCGTGCGGGAATTCTACGGCGGCGACCTGCAAGGCGTGATCGACAAGCTGGACTACCTACAGGAGCTCGGCGTGGAGGTGATCTACTTCAACCCGCTGTTCGTCTCACCGTCAAACCACAAGTATGACATTCAGGATTACGATTATATCGATCCGCATTTCGGAAGGATTGTCCGCGATGAGGGAGAACTGATACATGACTGGGAGCGCGGCAATCGGGGTGCGACACGCTACATCAACCGCGTGACCGGGCTTGACAATCTGGAGGCCAGCAATCAGCTCTTCATTCGATTAGTGGAGGAACTGCACCGCAGAGGGATGAAGGTGATCCTGGACGGCGTCTTCAATCACTGCGGTTCTTTCAATAAGTGGATGGACCGGGAGCGCATTTATGAGC
>CANQEB010000278.1 GCA_947594085.1 uncultured Lachnospiraceae bacterium
CATGAGCGCACACGCGGAGCATGCCGCCGATGATACTGATTCGTGGGTAGCGAGCGACGCACGGAGCGCGCGGCTTCTTGCGAGAAATATCTTCCTTCGGATCCGGGGACCGGAGAAGATCTGTATTGTCGGTGCAAACGGCGTCGGCAAGACTACCCTGTTGAGAAAGATCGCCGCCGAGCTTTTGGAGAGGCCGGACATCTGGGCAGAATACATGCCGCAAAATTATGAAGAGCTTTTAGACTTGGCCATGACGCCGGTGGATTTTCTCGACAAATCCAGCGGCAAAGAAGAGCGCACGAGGATCAGAACCTACCTCGGCTCGTTAAAATTTACGGTGGATGAAATGGAGCGCCCTATCCGTGAGCTGTCCGGCGGGCAGAAGGCGAAGGTATTGCTTTTGAAGATGAGTATGTCCGGCGCAAACGTCCTGATTCTGGACGAGCCCACAAGAAATTTTTCTCCGCTGTCCGGCCCAGTGATCCGAAAGATGATACGGGAATTTCCGGGAGCGGTGATCAGCATATCGCACGACAGGAAATACATCGCGGAGGTCTGCAGTGTGGTGTACCGGCTTACACCGGAGGGACTTGCGCGGGAGTCCGGCGGATGACGGGAAGAACTGCACCAGATGCGGTTGAAAGACGGGCATGTTTTTGATATATTCTAAGGAAGACAGAGATTAACTATAGAAATCTGCTTTAGAGGAGACGGACAAATGAGTATGAATGATATGGTATCGGCGGAACGTGTGCACATCGGCTTTTTCGGGGTGCGCAACGCCGGAAAATCGAGTGTTGTGAATGCGGTGACGGGGCAGGAGATGGCGCTTGTCTCGGATGTGAAGGGGACGACCACAGACCCGGTCAAAAAAGCGATGGAGCTTTTGCCGCTGGGTCCGGTGGTCATCATTGACACGCCTGGCATCGATGACGAGGGGGAGCTAGGAGAACTGCGCGTGAAACGGGCGAGGCAGGTGCTCAATTACACGGACGTGGCGGTGCTGGTGCTCGACGCGCAGAAGGGCATGAGTGAGGCGGACCGGGGGCTGACTGTGCTCTTTGAGGATAAGCAGATTCCGTATGCGGTCGTGTACAACAAGGCGGATTTGATTGATGGAAATGAGCCTCGAGATGGCGCTGTGACAGGAAATACAATCTACGTCAGCGCGAAGACCGGGCAGAATATTTACGAATTGAAGGAGTTGATCGCGAGGCTCGTGAAACAGGAGGAGAACCGCAAGCGCATCGTCGCAGATCTGCTTGCGCCGCACGACATCGTGGTGCTCGTCGTGCCGATTGATTCCGCGGCTCCGAAGGGACGGCTGATCCTGCCGCAGCAGCAGACAATCCGCGATATTCTCGAGGCGGGGGCGGCGGCGGTCGTCACGCGGGAGAGCGAGCTGAAGGAGACGCTGGCTTCCCTGCAGAAGAAACCGCGCCTTGTGATCACGGACTCGCAGGCTTTTGGCAAGGTTTCGAAGGACACGCCGCAGGACATTGTGTTGACGTCGTTCTCGATTCTGTTCGTGCGCTACAAGGGAGATCTGAACGCGGCGATCCGCGGGGCAGCGCAGCTCGATCGCCTGAAAGACGGCGACACCGTGCTGATCGCGGAGGGCTGTACCCATCACCGCCAGTGCGACGATATCGGGACGGTCAAGCTACCGCGCTGGATCCGGGAATACGTGGCGAAACGCCGGATGGAGCGTATTTCACCGGATTGCGAAAGCCACACTGATACCGTGTTTTCAGAACCGGGACAGCAGAAGGATGAAAGAAAGGCAGAGCAGAACCTGGCGCATAGCGTGTTGGACGTAGATATTCGCTTTGAGTTCACCTCCGGCATGGGCTTTCCGGAAGACCTCTCGAAGTACGCGCTGATCGTGCATTGTGGCGGCTGCATGCTGAACGAGCGCGAGATGCAGTACCGGATGCGGCAGGCGGTCGACGCGGGCGTTCCGATCACGAACTACGGTGTCGCGATCGCACAGATGCACGGCATTTTAAGGCGCAGTCTCGGGCCGTTTCCGGACGCGCAGAAGCTGCTGGATGATAAAATCTCTCTTGCACAATTGATATAAGGAATGTTATGATTAAAGCAGTGCTGCCGGAGGCCGAAGATAATTCGCCCAGGCTGCTGTGAAATTAAAAAAGAAAGGGGATACAGATATGATCTACAAGGAATTTCAGGGAATGAAATTGTCCGCGCTCGGTATGGGAAATATGAGACTGCCGGTAGTGGACGGCGACGACGGAAAGATCGATGTAAAAGCCGCACAGGAAATGATCGACTATGCCATGAAAGCGGGCGTCAATTATTACGATACCGCTTACGGCTACCACAACGGACAGTCGGAACTGGTCGTCGGGGAGGCGCTCAAAAAATATCCGAGGGACAGCTTTTATCTCGCGACAAAGTTCCCGGGCTACGATCTCTCCAACATGCCGAAGGTGAAAGAGATTTTTGAGGAGCAGCTCAAAAAATGTCAGGTGGAATATTTTGACTTCTATCTGTTCCACAATGTCTGCGAGATGAACGTGGACGCCTATCTCGACCCGAAATACGGGATCTACGAGTATCTGCTGGAGCAGAAGAGAAACGGCCGCATCCGGCACCTCGGTTTCTCCACGCACGGCAGCCTCGACTGCATGAAGAAGTTCCTGGACGCCTACGGGAAAGACATGGAATTCTGCCAGATCGAGCTGAATTATTTTGATTATAAGTTCCAGAGTGCGAAGGAGAAGGTTGAGCTGTTGAATAGCTGGAACCTTCCGGTCTGGGTGATGGAGCCGGTCCGCGGCGGGCAGCTTGCCACACTTTCCGAGGAGTTTGAGGAAAAGCTGAAGGCGGAGAGGCCGGAGGAAAGTGTGCCGGCGTGGGCGTTCCGCTTTTTGCAGACAATTCCGGACGTGACTATGATTCTGTCCGGCATGTCGAACATGCAGCAGCTTCAGGACAATATCGCGACCTTTGCGGAAGACAAGCCGCTGAATGAAAAGGAGAAGGAGCTGATTCTCGGCGTGGCAGATGACATGATCGCTCGCACCACGGTTCCCTGCACGGGCTGTCATTACTGTGTGAGTCATTGCCCACAGAAGCTGGACATTCCGTTCTTGCTGAAGCTCTACAACGAGGCGGTAGTTGCGG
>CANQEB010000279.1 GCA_947594085.1 uncultured Lachnospiraceae bacterium
GCGGAACGTCCAGATGCTCTTCCGTCAGACAGCCGCCGGACGGTCCGCCGATCTGCACGGCCTTGAACTTCGCGCCGCCCTTCAGACCGCCGCCGATATCGAAGATGATCTCGCGCAGCGTCGTCCCCATCGGCACCTCTATAAGGCCTGTGTTCTGGATAGAACCGGTCAAGGAGAAGGTCTTCGTCCCCGGACTGCCCTCCGTGCCGATTGAACGGTACCAGTCCGCACCGTTTAACACAATCTTCGGGACGTTCGCGTAAGTCTCTACGTTGTTCAGCACGGTCGGCTTCTCCCAGAGGCCCTTCTCCACCGTGCGTGGCGGCTTCGTGCGCGGCATGCCGCGGTTGCCCTCAATGGATGCCGTCAGCGCAGAACCCTCGCCGCAGACGAACGCGCCCGCGCCGCGATTGATATGCATATGGAAGCTAAAATCGGTCCCGAGGATGTTGTCGCCCAGAAGCCCTCTCTCCTCGAGCTCTGCGATCGCGTGGCGCAGACGTTTCACAGACATCGGATACTCTGCACGCACATAGATATAGCCGTCCGCAGCCTTCACCGCGTAGGCCGCAATCATCATACCCTCGATCAGGCGGTACGGATCTCCCTCCATAACGGAGCCGTCCATAAATGCGCCAGGATCGCCCTCGTCGCCGTTGCAGACCACGTAGCGCACAGTCTCCTTCTGGCGCGCCACCTGCTGCCACTTGCGCCCTGCCGGGAAGCCTCCGCCTCCGCGTCCGCGCAGACCGGACTTATCCACCTCGCTGATGATCTCGTCCGGAGTCATCTCAAACATCGCCTTCTCGAGCGCCTTAAAACCGCCGCTCGCTATGTACTCATCGAGGGACTCCGCGTCGAACTTGCCGCAGTTCTCGAGCACAAGACGTGTCTGTTTCGCGATAAATGGAATCTCTTCTGGTTTCTTGTAGGATACATCATTCTGCTTGTAAAGCAGCCGGTCAACCACCTCGTCGCCCTGCACGCTGCTCTTGAAGATTTCCTCGCAGTCCTCCGGCTGGACTTTCGTGTACTGAATGACCTGGTCACCCTTCTGAATGCGAACCAGCGGTCCCAGCTCGCAGATGCCCTGACAGCCGGTCTTCTTCACACCGACGTGCGCGCCTTGCTCGTGCGGTGCAAACTCGAGCACCACACCCGGAGCATCCTTTGTGATCTCCAGAAATTTCTCGTAGATCTTCTCGGAACCGGTCGCGATACAGCCAGTGCCGGAACAGACAAGGATCCGGCAATCGTATGAACCCAAAACCTGCTTCGCCTCTTCACGAACCTGTGTCAATGCTTCTTTGCTCTGAATCATGCGTCGCCACCTCCTCTCAGTTTGTCGATCACTTCCTCCGCCTTCTCCGGCGTCATTCTCGGGTAGACATCCTCGTTCACCATCATCGTCGGCGCCAATCCGCACGCGCCCAGACAGGATACGGTCTCCACCGTGAACATCATGTCGTCCGTCGTCTTTTTCTTCTTGGAAAGTCCCAGCTTCTTGTACAGGGCCTCGAGCACCGGCATGGACTTACGCACATGACAAGCCGTCCCGTCGCACACCTTGATCACGTACTTTCCCTTCGCCTCGAAGGAAAAGTTCTCGTAGAATGTCGCGACGCTGAACGCCTTCGCCTCGGTGATCCCGATCTGTCCCGCCACGTAAGTCAGCAACTCTCCCGGCAGATAGCGATATTCTTCCTGAATATCCTGCATGATCGGGATCAGTGAGCTCGACTTCTTGCCGTAGGATTCGATGATCTCATCCACTTTCTGGTAGTAAGACTGATCCAGCATAAAATACGTCCTCCTTTTTGTGATTATTCTACATTTCCGTTCAAACATAGATAAGTTTATTATACAAGATATCCAATGCCATTACAACTGTTTTCTGAATATTTTACAAATATCGGATGCCTGATTCCGTTTTTGTTGTGTAGAGTGCTTTTTAATTGCACCAAAGGCAAGCGCGGGTTTTCTACGGCAAAACGCCGCGGGACAGTCGGCTGATCGCTCAGCACCCCGCCCCGCGGCATCTTGCTCATCTTACGCTATTCTGTTTGCATCGCACCTACTTCACCGTCACCGTGCAGACTGCTTTCTTCTTGCCTGACTTGACCGTGATCTTGGCCTTGCCCTTGCCCTTCGCCTTGATGTTGCCCTTCTTATCGACCGTCGCAACCTTCTTGTTGGAGCTCGTGTACGTGATCTTGTCCTGTGAGGTAATCGGATTAAGCACCGGAGTCAGCTTATACTTCTTGCCCTTCTTGAGCGTGATCTTCTTCTTGACCCCGGTCACTTTCTTCGTCGTGACCTTGCCTTTCTGAACCTTGACCACAAAGCTGGCCGTCTTCCCGCTTGCGAGCGTCACCGTGATGGTCGCCTTGCCCTTCTTCTTCGCTTTGAGCTTGCCCTTCTTGTTCACAGTCACGATCTTCTTATTGCTGGACTTCCAGGAAACGATCGAATCGCCTTCCGCCATCTCGACCTTGATCACCGTCGTCGACTGCTTCAGCTTCATCGGGATCGACGAATTCGCCTTCACATTCAGCTCGATAAACGGCTCCTGAACCGTGCTGTCTCCGGTCCCCGGAGTCTCCGTGCCCGGCGTCTGCGTGCCGCTGCCTGTATCTGTATCTGTCCCTGTATCTGTCCCTGTACCTGTGCCGCTGCCTGTACCTGTACCCGTACCTGTGCCTGTACCCGTGCCCGTGCCGGTACCGCTGCCTGTGCCCGTACCTGTGCCGCTGCCTGTACCTGTACCCGTGCCGCTACCGCTGCCTGTGCCGGGCGTCTCGGTACTCGGCTGAAGTTTCTCGCCTACTTCCTGTTCCTCTGTCGTATGGCAAACCGTACACTCACGCTGCTGCTTTTCCCGAGCCTCGGTCGTAGCCGGTGAAACGGTCGTCCAGTCACTCCAGATGTGTCCGGTAGCCGGGATCGTCACACTCTCTGCCTCGCCGCAGATTTTGCAGACATGCTCTCCCGTTCCTTCCGTTTCGCATTTCGGTTCCTGCTGCGTAACTGTCTCTCCCCAGCTGTGTCCTGTCGCGTCAATCTCTGTCCTCTCGACTATGTAGCCGCAATCCTCACAGTATATGGCCTGCTCGCCCGGCGTATCACAGTCCGGCCAGCGGATCGTC
>CANQEB010000280.1 GCA_947594085.1 uncultured Lachnospiraceae bacterium
CATGGTGCGCGGTCCTTCATAGCGTGCGCAAGAGGATTCGAACCCCCGACCTTTTGGTCCGTAGCCAAACGCTCTATCCAGCTGAGCTATGCGCACATCTTTTCAGCGAGATTTATTATATACCAGCCCTTTTGGTTTGTCAACCAGCTATTTGAAAAAGAAATCCACCCAGTCTACCGGGAAAAAGGCGGCAATCCATCATTTATATAGAAAGATCGGGAAACGCTCCGGCATGTTCTCATAGATCTGCCGCGCGGCATCCGCCGGGAGGTTCACACAGCCGTGCGATCCGTTCGTCAGATAAATGCTGCCGCCAAACGCTCCTCTCCACGGAGCGTCATGCAGACCCTGTCCGTCGTAGAACG
Organism: uncultured Lachnospiraceae bacterium; assembly: GCA_947594085.1. GTDB lineage: Bacteria > Bacillota > Clostridia > Lachnospirales > Lachnospiraceae > Choladousia. The sequence continues at coordinate 366 of CANQEB010000280.1, forward strand.
GCATCCAGTACGTGACTTTCTCCTCCCAGGTATCACCCTTCAAGGTCTCCGGACTCTTCTTGTAAGGGATGCAGAATACGCCTGTCGCCGTCTCGCGCTCGTCCTTCGGAAGCCCGGAAACGACATCCGTCTCGACGATCAATTCCCCGTCCAGATAGAACCACAGGTGCTGCGCCGTCAGGTTAACCTCCACGTAATTTCCGCAGATGTCATCCCTGCCGTTTCGCTTGTAGCCCTTGACCGCGTACACCGGCTCCCTCTCGACCTCCGAATTGCTGTAGATATCGTTGATCAACTGCGCAGCCTCACCGTCCTTATCCATCTGATAGCCGTAGTCGCCGGACTCGTAGGAAATTGTACGCCCATCGTGCGCGACGAAATCTCTCTTATAATACAATGTATCATAGCGCGCAGCGAGATCGTAAACATAATTGTATACATCCTCCTCGCGCAGCGCACCCTCTCCATTCTCCCCGACATCAAGCCAGTTTTGGATCACAGACCAGTCCACGACCTCCTTCTTCTCGCCGAACAGCAGGGAGATCTTCGCCTTGCAGTAAGCATTATAGGTATTCATCAGGGCATTCATCTTCGCGTCGTTCTGCGTGACCGCCGGGACGAAATAGAATGATTCGGGAATATCGAGCGAAGCGTCCTGCTGCGGCCTGTCATTTCCGGTCAGCTTGTCCACGAAATCCTTCACGAACACGCGCAGATCAGCGTCGTCCATCTCATTGCCGTACACCTCCGGCTCAATATAATACTCCGTGCCGTTAAACTGAAGGGAGGCATCCACACTGGCCACGCGCGGCTTCGCAAGCTTCGCGGACGCTACCGCCCCCTGAAAGACCGCCTCGTCATAGTCAAACGGAACCTTCACTTCAAATTCATTGCCGCCCACCAGACTAAAGATGAGTCGAACATTCTGCTTGCGCATGCACTCCTGAATATTGTTCAGCAGCTCCATCTGATCGATCGTATAGCCCATCTCCGCGAGCGTCAGCGTCAGAGCCGTCTCGCCGCCCTCTTTGAGCTCCACCTTCGGCGCGCTGTAATCGCGCTCCAGCATCAGCAGCACTTCCTTGCAGGTTTTTCCTGAGACATCATAGCCGTTGAGCTTCGTCTCCTCAAAAAAAAGACCGCTGTTCGCCTGCTCATACAGATAATATCCAAGTACACCCAGACCGACCACAAGCAGGCATGTAATAGTAATAACAACAATCTTCAGACCTTTTCTTTTCTTTTTCACTTTCGTACCTTACCCTTCTATTATTAATTATTTCCCAAAATCTTCAGAAGCTACTCCCCCAAGTCACTTCACTAGATAATATTGCACCTTTCGCGAAAAATAGTCAAGTAAATGAATCTTAATTTTCACGAAAGCAATGAGCCGTGCCAGATGGAAGCAAAGTCAGACACGGGAGCTTGCTCATATGTTCCGCTCAGTTCCTGTTGCATCTTCCGAAGTCTCATGTTAGAATTGTAGCAACGTCAAATATTTTCCGTGTTCAAATAAAATCAGGGGCGAATGTGATCGACGTCCCTTATTTTGACTGATTTTACAAAAACCGGCCAATGGAGGGGAACCATGAAGACAGACATTCGCACAAACGCCAAAAAGGAAAACAAAAACATCATCTGGGATCTTTTGTTTCTCGGCGTACTGCTCGCTTTTATCATCTTTTCCTTTTATACCTTCACAAAGGAAAATCGTCAGCGTATCACCGAACAGAACGACAGCTTCATCGAGGCGGCGGCCAAGCAGACTGCCGAGCGCGTCAATGACCTGATCCGCTCCTCTCAGCAAAATTTACAGCTGACGGCTCAACTCTACAGCGCAACGATCCCAGGGCCGGAGATCGATGCGCCTCTTCTACAGGACATGACAGAGCATTCCACCTTCGACTATGTGGAGTTTATCTCAACGGACGGAATGGATCTGACGGCAGACGGCCGGACAGCAGACCTCTCAGATCGCGATTATTTCCGTCAGGGGATGCAGGGCAACAGTGGCAAATGCGTGGTCTACCACTCCAGGATCACCGACGAGACGCTGATGATCTTTTATACTCCGTTTTATTATGAGGATCAGATCATCGGTGTACTGAGCGGCATCATGCGCGGCGATACCATGACGAAAATGCTCACCACTGACTATTTCGGTCTGAACGGCAGTACCTATCTTCTGGATCATGACGGAACCGTCATTCTCGCCGTTGGCGACAGCTCCCAGCCAGAGAATCTTCTGGCCTCCTTTAAGGAAACGGACCGCCTGTCCGAAAGCAACTACGCTAAGCTGGAGCAGGCTCTTGCCGAAGGCAGCTCCACGAGTTTCAATTACAATAGCTCAGACGGTGCAGGCAGCGCTTACGTTACGCCCCTTCCGGGAAACGACTGGATGCTGATGCAAAGCTTCCCCTCCGCCCTGACCTTCAGCATGGCGAGAGGCGCCGATTCCGCAGGGATCCGTCTGGAGATCAAGCTCATTGCCGTCTTCGTCCTCTACCTGCTGTACCTGGTTGTAAAGAACACGGTGCAGCGCAGACGCCTGGTCTCTGAAAAGCAGAAAATGTCCCGAATCGTGGATGCCATCCCAGCACTCTTTACACGCTTCGCGCTGGTAGACTATGAGACAGACAGCTACGAATATCTGAAGGGGCAAGAAATCGGCCTGTCGAAAACCGGCACATACTCTGATCTGGTGCGGTATCTCGATCAGAAGTATATTGCGGAGGCCGACAGCAGCCAGAAGATGAGTACTGTAATCTCGCAGGCC
>CANQEB010000281.1 GCA_947594085.1 uncultured Lachnospiraceae bacterium
CGTTCGGGCTCGCCATGCGGTTCGCCTCGATGATCAGCGCGCCCTTATGCGCCTCCGCTATGAGACCGTCGATCGCCTTCTCTCCATAACCGCGGTTGTGCACCCCGGTCAGGGCATCGAGCGCATTCTTTTCTGTGCTGTACTCCGAGAGAATACGGTTTACCAGCGAAGTCTTCTCGTCTACAATATTCCAACGCTCGTTCGAGGCGTCGTCGCCCTCTCTTCTGGTCTCCGGCGGAAGATAGAAATCTTCCTTGAGCATATCTACAAACACATGCGCCAGATGCGGATCAAATTGTGTTCCGGAGCAGCGATCAAACTCCGCCATAACCTTCTGATTCGGAAGCTTTGCCCGGTAGATGCGGTTCGACGTCATGGCGTCATAGGCGTCCGCGATCGCAATGATTCTCGCACAGTACGGAATCTCATCTCCCGCCAGCCCGAAAGGATAGCCCTTCCCGTCATAACGCTCATGATGATAGAGCGCCCCGTCGGCCACGCCCGGAATCATGCGGATGTTTTTCAAAATCTCGCCGCCGATCACCGGGTGCTTCTTGATCTGCACAAATTCCTCGTCGCTCAAGCGGCTCGGCTTGTTTAGAATAGAATCCGGTACGCCGATCTTGCCGATATCGTGGAGCAGACCGATGTTGTAGATGTTGCGCACCTCCTCCTCGCTCCAGCCCAGCCGTTTCGCGATCTCCTTCGAACACTTGGCGACACGCACCGAGTGACCTGAGGTGTACGCGTCCTTGGCGTCGATCGTGTTCGCGATCGTCAGGATCGAGTTCAGAGACAGCTTCTCCAACAGCTTGCTCTTCTCCGCGAGCTTGTCTTCGAGTTCCACCCGAAGGCCGTACAGTTCGATCAGACGGTTGATCCGGCTCTTGACCGTCAGAGGTACAAACGGCTTCACAATAAAGTCGGCGGCGCCCATTTCAAAAAACTCATTCTCCGTCTCCGGCGCAGAATCGGCCGTCAGAATAATGACAGGAATCTTCTCCCATGCCGGATTTTCGCGGATTTTCGCCATCGTCTCTGCGCCGTCCATCTCCGGCATACGGAAATCGAGCAAAATCAGCTTCGGCTCATATTCCTCAAGGAGCTCCAGCGCCTGCTTTCCGGAATCTGCCGAGACGACCTCGTAATCGTCCCTCAGGATACGTTCCGCAAATTTCCGGTTGACCGGGCTGTCGTCTACGACGAGGACGTCTATCTTTTTCAACTGTTCCGGCATGTTCCATCCTCCTGCTTTCTCTGTATATTTTTGTTTTGCAGATACAGCTTCCAGATCTCCTACTCCTTGTCGATCAGACCGAAGAAGAATTTCTCTTTCCTCGGCGTGTCGAGCACCCGCACCGGCTTGATCTGGTTCTCAGAGATGCCTTTTATCATCATCATCATATCGCGGTAGAGATAGTAGGTCTCCTGCTGCAGGAAATAGAGCTTCAGAGGCAGCAGCAGCTTCTCCTTCACCTTCGAGCCGTAGGACGGATTCGCGATCCCCATCTTCTCGTCGCAGATGGCCCGGTACCGCTCGTGCTCCTCGCGCGGAAGATGCCGCTCCGGCTCCATAAACAGCACATAGCGCCCTGGGAGATCGTCCGTGTCCGCGTAGATGCTGAAGTCCATGATTGACTCCCCGGTCTCCTTTTCAAACTCGTGTACGACCCAGGCGACGCTCGTCTCGTTTGTCTTCTCCCCGGCGATGCTGATCATCTGGTTCTTGCGGTACTTGAACAGAAGCCGCGGGGACTGGCCGTCGTAGCCTGCCACCTCGACCACGTCCCCCAGACGGTAACGATAGAAGCCGGCAAGGTTCGTGACGATGATCTCGTACTCGTGCCCTACCTCCAGTTCGTCGAGGCCGAGCGTCCTCGTCGGATCGCTGTCGTCCTCCTCCACCGGGATGAACTCAAAGAAACCATTGGCCGGGATCAGTGTGTTCTCGACGGTCTCGAAATCCATAGTGGTCGCGATCGGACCCTCAGACGCCCCGTAGCAGTTGAAGTACATGGGGATGTCCCCGGAATAGCGTCTCATTTTCTTGGCATACGCCGCGAATCCGCCACCGCCGATCGCCGCAACGAAATCACAGTCCGGCCAGATCTTCGGGATCACAGGCTCCTCAAAGCCCGCCTCGAAGACCGCCCGCAGCTCGGCGGCCCGCTCGGGATCCGGCGCAAGCTGCGCGTTGAAGCTCTCCCGGAGCTCCCTGTCCATATTGACGTCATCGTCCAGCCTGCCTGCCTCGATATCTCTGACGAGTGTGCGCCAGTTGCTCTCTATATAGTACATGCTGTCCACAAGGGCCGTCATGAACGGCGCGACCATGCGCGTGATGCCCCTCTCCTTCAGGGCGTAGAACGCGCGCAGGTATTTCTGATTCAGCGTTTTCCCCTCCGGGTACATCACCTCCACCGGCCAGGGCAGAATATAGTGCATAAACTTTTTATTCTGCAGGTAGATCGCCGATGAGATCGGTCCGCGCAGCGTCCCATCCGGCGTGTAGTCGGTCTTGATGACCGCGGTAAGGAACTGCTTGCCCTGCTTCGGAGGACGTCCCTTCCTCTCGCGTATGCCAAAATCATAAATGCCGTTGGAAAGATCCGCGGCATATTTCATATACGCATCCATCGTGCGGTCGGATACTGGTATATTTTTCGGGTTGTCCACACTGCCCGATGTCAGGGCATAGTGCACAATGGGATAGGTGGTAATGAGATTCTTTTCGCCCTCCAGCATCCGCTCGATCGCCTCGGCATAATCATCGTATATGGTAAAAGGTACACGCTTCTTGTAATCCTCCACCGAATGAATCTCTTTGAAGCCGTATTTCTTCCCATATTCAGTGTCTTCGTTGTCGCGCACGAGCTGCATCAGCAGCTCATGGCTGTAGCGGCGCGCGTCCATGCACATGTCCACCGTCTCGTTGTACACCTGATATTTCGCGTATAATGGATCCTTCGGATCAACGTTCTCGGGAATGTTTCGTTTCTGAAGCATTTGTATCCCCCTCTTCTATTGATTCTTTTCCTTTTCCAAAAAATCGTCCAGAATCACCCGATGGACCTGCTCCGTGCGCGCATTGTCGAGACCCGGCATCGCGTTCACCTCGACGATCACG
>CANQEB010000282.1 GCA_947594085.1 uncultured Lachnospiraceae bacterium
CCGTCCGGGTGTCGACGGACGAGGTCGCCTCGTCGAGGATCATGATCGGATTGTCCGCCAGGATTGCGCGGGCGATTGTCAGCAGCTGCTTCTGTCCCTGAGAGATATTTGAGGCCTCTTCGTTGATTTCCATCTGATAGCCACCCGGCAGGGAGCGGATGAATTTGTCGGCGCGCGCCAGCTTCGCCGCGCGGATGACTTCCTCGTCCGTGGCTTCCAGCCGACCGTATCGGATGTTCTCCATGATCGATCCCTTGAAGAGCCAGGTATCCTGCAGCACCATACCGAAACCTCCACGCAGAGCGTTCCGATCAAACTCGCCGACCGCGTGCCCATTCAAACGGATACAGCCGGAATTCACGTCGTAGAAACGCATGAGCAGCTTCACCATTGTTGTCTTGCCTGCACCAGTCGGACCGACGATTGCCACCATCTGCCCCGGCTTAATCTCACTGTTGAAGTCATGAATAATCACCTTGTCCGGCGTGTAGCCAAACTGCACATGCTCGAAGGACACCTGCCCCTGTATGACAGCCGGATCGGTCGGATGATCCGTCACCTGTGTCTCCTCTTCCTCGTTCAGGAATTCAAAGATGCGCTCGGCCGCTGCCGCCATGGACTGTAGCAGATTGGATACTTGTGCCATCTGCGTGATTGGCTGTGTAAAGCGCTTCACGTATTGGACGAACGCCACAATATCTCCGATCTCGATGGTTCCTGCCGCAGCCAGCATCGCGCCGGCCACAGCGACCGCCACATACCCAAGATTGCTGACAAAATTCATGATCGGCTGCATCAGCCCGGAGAGGAACTGACTCTTCCAAGCCGACTCGAACAGAACATTGTTCGTCTCCCGGAACGCTTCCAGCTCGGTCTCCTCGCGGTTGAACGCCTTCACAACGTCGTGCCCGGAGAACGTCTCCTCGATCTGTCCGTCGATCAGACCCAGGTATTTCTGCTGCGCAATAAAATATTTCTGGGATTTCTTCACAATTCCCATCACAAACAACATAGACACCGGCAAAATCAGAATCGTAATCAGCGTCATGAGCGGTGAGATGGACAGCATCATGACGAGAACACCGATCAGCGTACACACGGATGTGATCAGCTGTGTAATCGACTGGTTGAACGCCATGCCCAGGGTATCCACATCGTTCGTGATCCTGGACAGGATATCGCCCACCGCGTTGCGCTCGAAGTACGCCAGCGGCATGCGATTGATCTTTTTGCTGATGTCCTCACGCATGCGGAAGCACATGCTCTGCGACATCTGCGTCATGAGCCATCCCTGCACGAAGGAGAAAATGGCACACAGACCGTAGATGCCCATCAACCCCAGCAGGATGCTGCCGAGCTTTCCGAAATTGATGCTGCCGGTGCCGGACAGCTTCGCGATCAGGCCGTTAAACAACTCTGTCGTGGCATTGCCAAGAATCTTCGGCCCAATCACGTTAAATACCGTGGAAGCAACTGCGAAAAAGGCCACCGCGGCAAGAGCAATCTTGTACACGCCCATGTAACGCAGCAGATTTTTGATCGTGCCCTTGAAATCCTTCGCCTTTTCTCCGCGCATGCGGCCTCTCGGTCTTCTTCCCTCTGCCATATCACTCGCCCCCTTTCCGCGTACTCTTGTCTTCTTCGTCCACAGACGGTTCCCTCAAAGCACCCGGGGATTCTTCCTTCGGCTCCCCTTTCAGCGCGCTCTGTATCTCTTCCTCCGAAAGCTGTCCTCTGGCGATCTCTAAGTACGTCTGGCAGCTCTCTAACAACTCTCGGTGTGTTCCTCTTCCCACAATGCGGCCTTCCTCCATGACCAGAATTTGATCGGCGTGTAGAATCGTGGAAATTCTCTGCGCAACGATGACGACCGTCGCGTTCTGTATCTGCTCGGCGAGCGCCTGCCTCAGCAGCGCGTCCGTCTTGTAATCCAATGCGGAGAATGAATCGTCGAACAGGAAAATCTGCGGATGCTTTGCGATCGCCCGCGCGATCGACAGCCTCTGCCGCTGACCGCCCGACACATTGGAGCCATTCTGCGCGATCTCAGACTGATATCTGGTCTCTTTCGCCTCAATAAATTCGGTCGCCTGTGCGATTGCAGCAGCGGTCTCCATGTCCGCGTCCGTAACCTGCTCCCCCGCGTATTTCAGATTGCTCTCAATTGTCCCTGAGAACAGGACACCCTTCTGCGGCACATAACCGATGCAATCCCTCAGCCTCTTCTGGCTGAGTTCGCGAATGTCGATCCCGTCCAGCGTGATGCTGCCCTCCGTCACGTCATAGAAACGCGGAATCAGATGGATCAGCGTGGACTTGCCGCAGCCCGTAGAACCGATGATCGCGGTTGTCTTGCCCGGCTCTGCGGTAAAGGAAATATGCTCCAATACCGGCGACTCCGCGCCCGGATAGGTAAACGAGACATCGTCAAATGTCAGCACGCCAGTACATATCTCCGTATCCCTCGTCACGTCCGCGTCCTTCAGGCTGATCTCTGTCTCCAGCACCTCCGCGATACGGTCCGCCGCGACGCCTGCTCTTGGCAGCATGATGGAGATCATGGAGAGCATCAAAAAGCCCATGATAATAACCATCGAATATGTGATGAACGCCGTCAGATCACCCACCTGCACGCTCCCGGTGTCCACTCCGTGACCGCCCACCCAGACGATCAACACGGAAACGCCGTTCATGATGAGCATCATGACAGGCATCATGAAGGTCATCGTGCGGTTTGTGAAGAGTTGCGTTTTGAAAAGGTCTGTGTTTGCCTTCTCAAAACGTCCTTCCTCATACTTCTGCCGTCCGAACGCGCGGATCGGCATCACGCCGGTCAGGATTTCCCTGGACACCAGGTTCAGACGGTCAACCAGCTGCTGCATGATCTGAAACTTCGGATAGGCGACGGCAAACAGAAGCGCAATGCAGATCGCCAACAAGATAACCGCGAGAACAATAATCCAGCTCATCGAAGAGCCGGTCTGGATCACTTTGAAGACTCCCGCGATCGCGAGGATCGGCGCATACGTCACCATCCTCAACAACATGACGGTCAGCATCTGCACCTGCTGGATATCGTTGGTACAGCGCGTGATCAGCGACGCCGTAGAAAACTGCTCAATCTC
>CANQEB010000283.1 GCA_947594085.1 uncultured Lachnospiraceae bacterium
TAAAGGCCAAATTCTCCCGAATACAGTCGGCCGCTGCCCGCGCCGACTCAACAAAACATGCGTACTGCGCACCCCGGCTCAGCGCTTCAATCCCGATGCCACCGCTCCCGCTAAAAAGATCGAGGAAACGAATCTCCTGCAAATCCCCCTGCAGTATATTAAACAATGTCTCTTTGATCCGATCCGTCGTCGGCCGCGTGTCCTGCCCCGGAACCGTGCGCAGCGGAAGTCTGCGTGCCTTTCCCGCGATCACTCTCATACTCTCTCTCCCGCCTTTGATACAGGATCCGTGTCATTCTCCGATATTTGCCCGGAATGCGGCGGCTCATTGGCGGCCTGACAAAACAGCCACCGGGTAAAGCCAATATACACCAACAGGCTTATCAGGGAAGCCATCGAGATCGACACCACATATTTGTGGTCAAACAAATAATATGCGTAAGTCATTGTGGACAACAGATTGGCCGTGACCGCGACAGGGATTCCCGCAGGTGTGATAAAGCAGTAAGCGATAGCCAGCGCTTCCATGACATAGGCATAGCGCTCATGCATATTTGGAAGGAAGAAGGAACAGCTGTACAGCGTCCAAATGACTACACCCCAAAAGACCTTCGCCTGATCCAAACGGGCATTTCTGCTCACACAGAAGTAAACGCCAAAGCCCAGAATCAAAATTGTCATGAGAATCGCATAAAAGCGAAACATCGGATAATCCCCGCCGCCCTTCATATTGGTCAGAAGCGTATACACATTGGGGAAGTTTACAAAAACTCTGTTGTAGGTATTGGTCTGTCCCGCATAGATGAAAAAAATTTCTCCTATGTTTCTGCCCGCAATCAGGCCCGGAAGTGACATCAAAATCATCATAACCGGGACGATAAGAAAGTTGCAAATCGAAAATCTCTTCTTATAGACATAATACAGCAGGAAGAACGGCAAAAAGAACGCCGACTGCAGCTTAAACGCAAATGCAAGCCCCAGAAAGACAAAGCTCAATCTATATTTTTCTTTCCAAAGCATCAAGAATGCCGCGATCCCGAAAAAAGTGTAAATTGAATCGCACTGTGCCCATACACTCGAGTTGAGCACCACAATCGGTGAGCAGAACACAAGGGCGAATGCCATAACTCCCCTCCACTCCCGGCTTTTGTCAGACAGCATCCATATGATCCAGCCGCACAGCAGCGCCATTCCAAGGTCAAATATACAGGATACTGTCTTGTATGCATGCAATGGCTTTAGCGGGAGTTTAGTCAAGATATAAATCAAAATCTGATACGGAATGTTATAGTTTCCCACCTGTTCCGAAATGCCCTTCACTGCAATCTGGTCATACCATTTCAACAGATAAAGCCTGGCATCATCGCTCAAAAAATGATATCCGACAATCCGCATGCCACATCCGAGCAACAGAACAGCAGCCACAAAGAAAATGTGAATATGCGCCTGAATGAAATCTATGATACGTCTCTCCGACTTTGGCATAACTCGTCTCCCCGCTATTCCAATTTACATTTCTCCTGTTAAAAGTCAGCGGCTAAATTATAGGGCAAATCACTGACAATGTCAATAGAACCGGCCTTAAGAATCCCGCAAAGAGCCCTTCGCCAGCCAAGGTATCCTGGCCATACAAATTTTTTGCGGCCTATTTTGCAGCTTTTTGTAAAAATCGATAGATATTCCATCAGAAATGTCGTATACTGTGCATGTCAACTATACAAATAAAGGACGAGGAGAGACACATGAAAATAGGATTTGACAATCAAAAATACCTCAGCATGCAATCAGAAAAAATAAGAGAACGCATTGGTATGTTTGACAATAAGCTCTACCTTGAATTTGGCGGAAAACTGTTTGACGACTACCACGCTTCGCGTGTTCTGCCTGGTTTCGAGCCAACTAGTAAGCTTCAGATGCTCCTTCAGCTTTCTTCCCAGGCGGAAGTTTTGATCGTCATCAATGCGGAGGACATCGAAAAAAATAAGGTTCGGGCTGACCTGGGCATAACCTATGATCTCGATGTCCTGAGACTGATTGAAATCTATCGGAGCCACGGTCTGTATGTAGGAAGCGTTGTGCTGACACACTACAGTGGACAGACACTTGCAGACGCGTTCCGCAGCCGACTCGAAAAGCAAGGCATCGCTGTTTACTGTCATTATCTGATTGAAGGCTATCCCAAAAACGTCGCCTTGATTGTCAGCGATGAGGGCTACGGACGCAATGATTATGTGCAGACAACCCGTCCTCTCGTCGTTGTGACGGCGCCTGGCCCGGGAAGTGGAAAAATGGCGACCTGTCTCTCTCAGCTCTACCACGAGCATAAGCGCGGAATTCGCGCCGGCTACGCAAAATTCGAGACGTTCCCGATCTGGAATCTTCCGTTATCGCATCCGGTCAACTTAGCCTACGAGGCTGCCACCGCAGACCTGAAGGATGTCAACATGATTGATCCGTTTCACCTGAGCGCATATGGAATCTCCACGGTCAATTACAACCGCGATATAGAAATCTTTCCAGTGCTGAATGCGATGTTTGAGAAGATTTACGGCACAAGCCCATACAAATCCCCAACGGATATGGGGGTCAACATGGCAGGCTATTGTATCGTGGATGATGACGTGTGCTGTGAAGCGTCACGCCAGGAAATCATTCGTCGTTACTACGAGTCGATGATCCGCAAGGCTGATCTGGAAGCCACCGAAGACGAACTCGCGAAGATCGAATTTCTGATGCAACAGCTGTCGATCACCTGGAAGGATCGTCCTTGTGCCCTCGCAGCAAATGAGCGCGCTAAGACACAGAACGTTCCCTGCTCCGCAATCGAGCTCTCTGATGGTCAGATTGTGACCGGGAAGACATCAGAATTGCTCGGTCCTTGCTCGGCCGTCCTCCTGAACGCTCTGAAAGTTATTGCGGGGATCGATCACAAGCTTCCCCTGATCTCGCACAAGGCACTTGTACCGATTCAGACATTGAAAACACAATACTTTGGCAGCCGAAATCCACGCCTGCATACGGATGAAACTCTGATTGCACTCTCCATCAGTGCGTCTGAAAATGAGCAGGCCAAGAATGCCCTGGAAGCGCTCGGTCT
>CANQEB010000284.1 GCA_947594085.1 uncultured Lachnospiraceae bacterium
CGCTTCTATCGCGACGAACGAATTGTGATAGGCGATTGCATCGAGATAGAAAACGAGTCTAGGTTTGCGGTCAGGCCTGCCATGCGTTGTTCGTCCGGGTTTTGTGAACTATACACGAAAATTCCTATCTTTAATATTATGATATTTTACTCCAAACCGCAAGCTTTCTGAACCGCATTTTCCTGCAAAATATATGGAAATTTCTCGTGCTTTACGCCTGCCCGCGCGTCGCAATCTCGGCGATATTCACGAGCGTCAGACCGTGAATATTGTTGTTCTCGAGGCTCGTGATCAGCGCCTCCGCCGTATCGAGTGAGGTCAGCACGTTGACACCGGTCTCGATTGCGTTGCGGCGGATCAGAAAGCCATCCTTCGAATGCCCGACGCCTTGCGACGGCGTGTCGATGACGAGATCGATCTCGTGGCCGAGGATCAGGTCCATGATGTTCGGCGACTCCTGCTCGATCTTGCGCGTCATGCGCACCTGCACATCCGCCTCCATCAGCGCGCGCGCAGTTCCCTTTGTCGCAAAAATATTGTAGCCGAGTGCCTCGAAACGCTTCGCGAGATCGGCGGCCTCGAGCTTGTCGGCGTCGCGGACCGTCATGATCATGTTCTTGTGCTTCGGCAGATTGATGCCAGCGCCGAGGAACGCCTTGTACAGCGCTTCGTCGAAGGTCGCGGCGATGCCGAGGCACTCGCCGGTCGACTTCATCTCCGGGCCGAGACTGATGTCCGCGCCGCGGATCTTCTCGAACGAGAAGACCGGCATCTTGATCGCGAAGTAATCCGCCTCCGGCTGTAGTCCCGGCTCGTAGCCCAGGTCGCGGATCTTCGCGCCAAGGATCACCTTTGTCGCGAGCGGCACGATCGGGATGCCCGTCACCTTGCTGATATAAGGCACCGTGCGGCTCGAGCGCGGATTGACCTCGATGACAAACACTTCGTCATTGCTCACGATGAACTGGATGTTGATCAGTCCGATGACATGCAGGGAGCGTGCCAGCTTCCGTGTGTAATCCTCGATCACGCGCTTGATCTTCGGGGAAATGCTCTGCGCCGGATACACGGAAATACTGTCGCCGGAATGGATGCCCGCACGCTCGATGTGCTCCATGATGCCGGGGATCAACACGTCCTCCCCGTCGCATACCGCGTCGACCTCGATCTCCTTGCCGACCAGATATTTGTCCACGAGAATCGGGTGCTCCTGCGCGATGCGGTTGATGATGCCGATGTAGCTGTCGACGTCCTCGTCGTTGATCGCGATCTGCATGCCCTGTCCCCCGAGCACGTAGGACGGGCGCACAAGCACCGGGTAGCCGAGGCGGTTCGCGACCGCCTTCGCCTCCTCGGCCGTATACACGGTATCGCCCGCCGGGCGTGGGATGTTGCATTTCTCGAGGATGCGATCGAACAGCTCCCTGTCCTCAGCCGCGTCGACGTTCTCCGCGGAGGTGCCGAGGATCGGGACGCCCATCTTCATCAGCGCCTCGGTCAGCTTGATCGCCGTCTGTCCGCCGAACTGCACGACCGCGCCGTCCGGCTTCTCCAGACGCACGACGTTCTCCACATCCTCCGGCGTCAGGGGTTCGAAATAGAGCTTGTCCGCAATATCGAAGTCCGTACTCACGGTCTCCGGGTTATTGTTGATGATAATAGTCTCGTAGCCTTCCTTCGCGAATGCCCAGGTACAGTGCACCGAACAGAAGTCGAACTCGATGCCCTGCCCGATGCGGATCGGACCGGAGCCCAGCACGAGCACTTTCTTGCGGGGATCCGGCATGTCACCGGTTTTATCGTCCGAGACTCCTATGTCTCTCTTATCTGCGCCGTCTGCTTCATTTTCTTTTATTGCAGCCGTCCTGCCGGCATCGCTGATATACCCGCCGCCTGCCTCGTCCTCGCTTCCGAACACCGAATAATAGTACGGCGTCTCGGCCGCGAACTCTGCCGCGCAGGTGTCCACCATCTTGTAGGCTGCCGTGATGCCGTTCTCGTAGCGCAGCTGCCGGATCTGCTCCTCCGTGCGCCCGGTCAATCGTGCGATCACGTTGTCCGGGAACTCGATGCGCTTCGCTTCCTTCAAAAGCTCCGCGGTCAGCTCCTGCGTCTTCAGCGCCTGCTCCATCTCGACCAGGATCGCCAGCTTGTCGATGAACCAGTTGTCGATCATCGTGATCTCATGAATCTTGTCATACGGAACACCCCTGCGCAGTGCCTCGGCGATCACCCAGATCCGGCGATCGTCCACGCGCGCAAGCTGCTGCATCAGCTCATCGTCCGTAAGCCCTGAGAAATCATAGGACAGCAGACAGTCGACGTGCTGCTCCAGCGAGCGGATCGCCTTCATCAGGGCACCCTCAAAATTGTCGCAAATGCTCATAACCTCGCCGGTCGCCTTCATCTGTGTCGTCAGCTTCCGGCTCGCGCTGATGAACTTATCGAACGGAAGGCGCGGCATCTTGACGACGCAATAATCAAGCATCGGCTCGAAGCTCGCGTAGGTCTTGCCCGTGATCGCATTCTTGATCTCGTCAAGCGTGTAGCCGAGCGCGATCTTCGCCGCCACCTTCGCAATCGGATAGCCAGTCGCCTTGGACGCCAGCGCCGAAGAACGGCTGACACGCGGATTCACCTCGATGACGCAGTACTCAAAGCTCGTCGGATGCAGCGCGAACTGCACGTTACAGCCGCCCGTGATGTTCAGCTCCGTGATGATGTTCAGCGCGGAGGTACGCAGCATCTGGTATTCCTTGTCGCCCAGCGTCTGGGACGGTGCGACGACGATGCTGTCACCGGTGTGCACGCCGACCGGATCGATATTTTCCATGTTACAGACCGTAATAACGTTGCCCGCACTGTCGCGCATCACCTCGTACTCAATCTCTTTCCAGCCCGCGATACAGCGCTCCACGAGTACCTGTCCGACGCGGCTTAAGCGCAGGCCGTTCTCAAGGATCTCGACGAGCTCGTGATGGTCGTGCGCGATGCCGCCGCCGCTGCCGCCGAGCGTGTAAGCCGGGCGAAGCACAACCGGGAAGCCGATGGTGCGTGTGAAGGCCACGCCCTCCTCGACGCTCTCCACGACCTTCG
>CANQEB010000285.1 GCA_947594085.1 uncultured Lachnospiraceae bacterium
TAGCAGCACTTGAGCAGCTTCTCCATCTCCTCCTGGCTGGGCTGACGGGGGTTGGAGCCGGTGCAGGAGCTGATGGCAGACGAGGGCGAAATTGTTTGCCTGGTTAAGCCGCAGTTTGAGGCCGGTAGGGAAAAAGTTGGGAAGAAGGGTGTTGTGAGGGATCCCGCTGTGCATGAGGAAGTGATTTGCAAAGTGATCTCATACGCTGTACAGCTGGGCTTTGAGATACAGGGCTTGGATTATTCTCCGATCAAAGGGCCGGAGGGCAACATCGAGTATCTGCTGTATCTTGGAAAGCATGCAGAATCCGAAAAGATACAGTTAGCAGAAGCAGATTTGAAGAAAGCAGAGACGATAAAAACAGTGGCAACTGCCCATGCTGAGCTCGATTGAAGGAGCATATGTTATGAATACATTTTATGTGATTACGAATTATCAGAAGGATCCGGAATTTCAGACGGCTGGTATGATTCGGGAGTATCTTGAGGGCAAAGGAAAGAAGTGTTATATTCAGCAGTGTGGAAAGGATCAGCCGACCGGACAGTACAGATACACGGATGCGCAGAAAATACCGAAGGATGTGGAATGTGTGTTGGTGCTAGGCGGGGATGGAACACTTTTGCAGGCGGCCAGAGATCTTGTGGAGTGTTCGCTTCCGCTGCTCGGTGTCAATATGGGAACACTTGGTTATCTGGCAGAGATCGAGCATACAAATGTCTATCCGGCGCTGGATAAGTTGACAGACGATGACTTTTCGATCGAGCCGCGCATGATGCTCCAGGGTATGGCGCTTCATCAGGGCAGACGACTTCTGAAGGATATTGCCCTGAACGATATCGTCATCCGGAGAAACGGAAAACTGCGCGTGTTGGATTTCAACATTTATGTGGACGATGTCTTTCTCACAGCTTACTCGGCAGACGGGATCATTGTCGCGACGCCGACTGGCTCTACAGGCTACAACCTGTCCGCGGGAGGTCCGATTGTAGCTCCGCAGGCGTCCCTGATTCTTCTGTCGGCAGTTGCGCCGCACACGCTGAACTCCCGCTCGATTGTCCTGCCGGATGATGTGGAGATTACAATCGAGGTCAGCGCGAGGCACGATACGGATATGGATGGGGCGGAGGCGACGTTTGACGGCGATACTTCCGTGAAGCTGAATTCGGGCGATCGGATCGTCATCTCAAAGTCTGACCGCAAGGTACAGATGATCAAGACGAAAAACACTAGTTTTCTCGAGATTCTGCGCCTGAAGATGGGCAACTAGGAAGGGAGTGAGAGAATGAAGAATGCGAGACAAAAGATGATTATTGAGCTGATTACAAAGTATGAGATAGAGACACAGGAAGAGCTTGCGTCGTATCTGGAAAAAGAAGGCTTTCGCGTCACGCAGGCAACGATCTCTCGCGATCTCCGTGAGCTCAAGCTAACGAAGTTGACAGCTGCGGATGGAAAGCAGAAATACACATTGATGCAGGATCATACGCCTGGAATCAACGACAAATATTTGCGTGTGTTGAGAGAAGGTTTTGTCTCAATGGATATGGCACAAAATATCCTGGTCGTAAAGACGGTGTCTGGTATGGCGATGGCGGTTGCGGCGGCAATTGATGCGATGCATTGGGCCGAGGTCGCGGGCTGCATTGCCGGGGATGACACGATCATGTGTGCGATTCGGAGTGCAGAAGATACAATACAGGTGATGGATAAGATACAGAAGATTGTTCGCGCATAGCAATGAGCCGAAGGTCTTTTGAGTCGGCAGGGCTCAGTGTGTTTATAGCTGTGATACACGAGGCAGGGGAGAGACAGGATAAGACAATGTTAGTTAGTTTACATGTGAAAAATATGGCGCTGATCAGAGAGGCGGAGGTCGAGTTCGGCGAGGGCTTGAATATCATGACGGGTGAGACCGGAGCCGGGAAATCCATCGTGATTGGGTCAGTCAATATTGCGCTGGGAACGGGTAATTTCCGGGATTATGTCCCTGAGGACGCGGATTACGCGCTCGTGGAGCTCGTGTTTTCCACGGAGAACGAGACGGTTTGCCGGATGCTGGAGGAGCAGGATATTCCGTTTGAGGACGGCGAGGTGATCATTGCGAGACGTTACAAGGCCGGCCGGAGTGTCAGCAAGGTCAACGGGGAGACGGTGCCGGTGTCGTTTGTCCGGGAGCTTGCCGCGGAACTGATTGATATACATGGTCAGCATGAGCATCAATCGCTGCTATATGAGAAGAATCATTTGAAGATACTGGACGGATTTTCCGGGGAGCAGGCAGGAGAGAAGCTGTCGCTCTGCCGGGAACAGTATCATGCGTATCGAGAGGCGAAGAAGCGACTTTCGGAGGCAGACGCCGGAGAAGCGCAACGGGCGAAGGAACTGGATTTTCTGAAATATGAATTAAATGAGATCGAGGCTGCCGCGCTTGTGCCTGGGGAGGACGAAGAGCTGGAGAGCGAATACCGGCGTATGTCAAACGGGCAGAAAATCATGGAAGCGCTCTCTGAGAGCGCTGAGTTGACCGGGGCGGGAGATTACTCTGGTGCGGGAGACGAGATCAGCCGGGCGCTGCGCGCGCTTGGGACGGCTGTGCTTTATGACGAGTCGCTCGGTGATCTGGAGCAGACGCTTGCCGACATTGAGGCGATGCTTAATGACTTCAACCGCGGACTATCCGGCTATATGGACGACTTTGTCTTCGACGCACAGAAGCTGAGGGAGACGGAGGAGCGGCTGGATCTGATCAATCGTTTGAAGACAAAATATGGAAATTCCATCGAGCAGATTCTGGAAGCGGGGCGCGAGAAGGCAGAACGAATTGAGATACTGACAAATTATGACGCATATCTTGTGAATTTGAGGGAAACCTACGAGCAGAGCAGAAAAGCGTTCTGGAAGACTGCGGACGAGCTCTCTTCGATTCGCAAAAAATGTGCGGGTCAGCTGGCGAAAGAGATTCAGGACGCGTTGGTAGATTTGAATTTTCTCGACGTATGCTTTGAAATTTCGTTCCGAGATATGGAGGAGCCTGGCGAGAACGGAAAGGATGAGGTGTGCTTCCTGATCTCGATGAATCCGGGGTTGCCG
>CANQEB010000286.1 GCA_947594085.1 uncultured Lachnospiraceae bacterium
GATGCCCTCGACCAGATCTCCGATCTGCTCCACCATGCGGTTGAAGCTGGAATTCAATACCTCCATCTCCTCCGTCCGATCCTCATGCGCGCGAACCTCGAAGTCGCCCGCCGCTGCCTGCGTCGTCATCTGGCATAGATTTTCAATCGGCTTTGTGATGCTCGCCATCACCCTGCGACTGATGAGCAGCGCGCCGGCCACGATCAGAACAGCAACCACCGCGACGATGCGGATCGCCGCGTCCACGTCCGAACGGATGCCCTCGCGGAGATTCTCAAGATTCGTCGATTCATAATAGATATACTGCTGAATCTGCTCCTGAATCAGCTCCGTCAGGATACGGACGTTGGAATCCAGGCGCTCCATGTTCTTGTCGTAGGTTCCGCTCACAAGCGCGTCGGCCACGATCTCATCCACGCGGTTCTCCAGCGTATCCAGGCATTTCAAAATGCGCTGCAGGCTGTTGCGCGCGTAGTCGGAGTCCGCGATCTCCAGCAGCTCTTCGAACACGCCCCTCGCCTCGTCGATCATGATATTCGGCTGCTCGGTTCCCACCAGCTCCTCGGCACGCTCGGAATTTGCCACGATAATGTACATGACATAGTCCAGGTCTTCCTTGAAATTGATGTTGTACGCGTTCGCCTTCGTGATATTCTCCACGATCGTGTCATAGCGGCCCGAAAAGCTGTTCAGCAATACCAGCAGATACACGACCGTGAGCGTGAGCGGAACCACACAGACCAGCAGAAGCCCGTTCAGTCTTTTTTTGATTGAGGATTTCTTCTTCTCCATGTCAGTATGCCCTTGTCTTTTGCAGCTCTTCCAGATCCATGCTCGTGTCAAAGTACGTCTCTTCCATATACTGAATCTTGTCCACACTTTTGCCGTCGTCCAGCGCATGGATGATCTCCTGCAGCTTCGGCCCGTGCAGCGGGTTGCACTCAAAGCTCACATTGATCTCGCCGGAGAGCATCGCGTCAAACGCCGCGCTCACCGCGTCAAACGAAAGGATCGTGATATCACCGTCCGGCCCGCAGCTTCTCCCGGCCTCATGGATCGCGTCCACCGCGCCGAAAGCCATGTTGTCATTCTCGCTGACGACCACGTCGATGTCGTCATATTTCTGCAGAAGCGCCTCCATCACCTCCTGCCCCTTGGCCTGCGTGAAGTCCGCATCCTGCATCTCCAACATATCCCAATTGTCATGCTTCGCCATAATCTCGGCAAAGCCTTTCGTGCGCCCGAGCTGGGCGCTGGAATCCAGCGTGCCCTGCAAAGTGACGATATGAATCTCCTCATCCGCACATCCCTGCTCCTTCAGATATTGCTCCAGCCACTCCCCGGCATGCCTGCCCTCGCTCTCAAAATCGGCGCCGATCCAGCAGGCATACAGCTCCTCATCCACCTGCGCCATTCGATCTACGAGAATCACCGGGATCCCGGCGTCCTTCGCCTCCTGAAGCACCGTGTCCCAACCGGTCTCGATGATCGGGGACAGGACAATATAATCGACCTCCTGCAGAATGAAATTCCGGATCGCCTTGAACTGGTTCTCCTGCTTCTGCTGAGCATCCTCGTAAATCAAATAGAATCCATGTTCCGGCGTCAGCGCCGACTGAATCGACTCGGTGTTCGCCGCGCGCCAGTCCGACTCCGCGCCGACCTGCGAAAAGCCGACCGCAATCAGATTTTCGTCCATCTCTGTCTCAAACTGCCGCGCAGCAGACGTCTCCGGCCCGCTCTGCTCCTTCGCCCCGCAGCCGGCCAAAAGCAAGAGCGTCCCAAGTGCGGCCGCCAGACCTGTTATTTTTTGAATTCTGTTCATCTCCGGACACTCCTTTCTGCCGGATCGGATTCGCAAGGCATCCGCGGCTTCCTTGTGCTTCGGACTCTGCTTTCCTGTATTAGCTGTAAATGTCAGATTCAGCTCTGACCGCCCTTCGCCCCGTCCGTGCGCCGGTTCTTGTACTCCGTCGGACTGCAGCCGACGACCTTTCGGAATATGTAGCTGAAATAATGCGAATCCTTGTACCCTACCTCGTAGCCGATCTCCGCGGTCCGCAGGCTCGAACACATTAGCAGCTCCTTCGCCTTCTCCAGGCGCACTGCGGTCAGATACTCTACAAAGGTCTGCCCGGTCTGCGCACTGAAAATCGCGCTGAAATAGCTCGGGCTGATGTTCACCTGCGAGGCCACCGTGTTCAACGACATGTCCTCACGCTGATAATTCTCCCGGATAAAGGTTCTCGCGTCCTCGATCACCGCGTTGTAGCGCCTCATGGAATTGCTGTCGCGCAGCCTCATGGCCTCGGTGAAGAGTCCGCCAATCCGCTGCTTTGTCTTCTGCACCGAAGTGGAGTCTGACACAATCTCATTGATATCTCTGCACTCAGAGGAAAGCTCCTCCGTCCCTATCTCCAGGTTGCCGAGAAAATCGGCTACCGAGAAATACAAATCCATCACCACGTACTGCCGGTACAGAAGGGACTGAAAATTCTGTTCCCCGACGCCTAGGAAATATTCCTCCAGAAAATTGCCAACCTCCTCGAGCGTACCGTTCTTCAGGAAACGATCTACCCGCTCGCGCTCGCTCTTGCGGGAGCGCATACCGCTCAGATCAATCTTCCCGCCGCCGTGCTGATGCAATCTGGCAACATCCTCTGCGCGGATCACCTGATTTGGTTCGGTGAAAAAGCGCCCCGCGAAAGCCTTTCCGGCATCCTGATAGGAGTTGCGGATATCCCGGAAACGCTGAACCGCCATCCCGATTCCTCCGAAATATTCGATCTTTGGATACTCCGCAGTCAGAGTCTGCAGCTGCTCCACACACTGCGCAAGGCGCGCTTCGACATCAGATTCCGTCTCTCCCTTGATCAGAAAAATCCAACCCTCCGGGCTTCGGTCAAAGGTCAGCACATGTTCCCAGCCCTCCGACAGCTGCATGATCCGATCCGACGCAGCGATCAGATCCCCAGAAACGTCGGCAGAATCATTCTGTACAAGGGTAATGCCCGGCGTCATAGATTGGAGCAATCCGCGCGGGGCGTCAGACAAGCCATCCCCCGGCATCAGCTTGAA
>CANQEB010000287.1 GCA_947594085.1 uncultured Lachnospiraceae bacterium
CTTCGGCTATATCCTTCCCACTACCGGGCGGATTCGGGACTTTCACCCGTTAGAAACGTGCGCCGCCGGGCGCACTACACAGGAAGGGAGCCCACTGTTTCCAGTGGACTCCCGTTTCAAGCTCATTTATTCAATTTTTGATCGTGCTTTCGATCCGGTCATCTCTTACACAAATCTTCTCGCACATACCGGTGTACGATATCCGATATCTGAAATGATGATACCTGTCGTCGAGCTGCTCGCATGTACAACCTGTCCGCCGCCCATATAGATTGATACGTGACCGATTCCACCACCACTGCTGTAGAACAGAAGGTCGCCCGGCTGAATCTCGCTTAAATCAACCGGTGTGCCACAACCGGACTGTGCCGCAGCATTATGTGGAAGGCCAATACCGAAGTTCGCCATTACGGACATTGTGAATCCGGAACAGTCCGCTCCGTTCGTCAGGCTGGAACCGCCCCATACGTACGGGTTGCCGACAAACTGCGTCGCGTAATTTACAATCTGCTGGCCAATGGACGAAGAAGTATCTGTGTAACTGGTGTCTGTGTAGCTTGCATCCGTTGTCGTATCAACCTGCGCTGCTGCATCCGCCGCTGCCTGCTGTGCGGCCGCATCCGTCGCCGCCTGTGCGTCTACTGCCGCTTGTGCCGCCGCATCCGCTGCCGCCTGTGCCTGATACTGTGCATCCGCCTCAGCCTGTGCCTGCGCGTCTGCCGTCGCCTGTGCATTCAAGTATTCCTGATAAGCCGCCTCAGCCTGTGCCGCCGCATCGATCACTGCCTGCTCATCTGCCTGCTGCGTCGCCGCATCCGCTGTCGCCTGCGCTTCCAAATATGCCTGATACTGTGCATCCGCCGCCGCCTGAGCGTCTACCGTCGCCTGTGCTGCTGCATCCGCCTGATTCTGTGCGTCTGTCGCCGCCAGCTGCGCCTGGTACTCTGCATCCCACGCTGCCTGCTGTGCAGCCGCCTGCTCTGCCGCAATCGCGTCCAGATAAGCCTGCTCCGCTGCCGCCTGTTCCGCTTCCTGCTGCGCCAGATAATCGAGCCACTCCTGATCCAGTCTCTCCTGCTCTTCCTCAAGCGTCTCACCAGTCGCATAGTATGTGTCATATCCTACATAGTAGGCATTCACATAGCCATACACATCGCCGCCAAGTGCAACCTTCATCCAGTCGCCTTCGTACTCTACGACTTCGAGCTCGTCTGTGCTGTAGACCGTCCCGATCTCCGCCGCTTCCTCGCTCGGTTCCGCCCGAACCGTCAGCGCATCCGCATATACAGTGGCGACATTGTAAGCCACTTCCTCAGCAATCTCCTGTGCCGCCTGGCCTGTTGCAAAATACTCCGCCTTCACATAGCCTGTTGCGTTGCCTGTCTGTACCTCATACCAATCGCCGACCTGACTTAAAATTGTAACGGAATTGTTGTTGTAAACCTTACCCACTACTTCACTGTCAACGTTGGCATCACTTCTGATGTTGATATACTCGTCACACTGAGCAAAAGCCATCTCCCCGCTCATGCTCGTGTCGACAACCGGCGCAGGTGCGGGCTCTTCCGTTTCCGTCTCTGCCGCCTCTGTCTCTGTGGGGACTTCCTCCAAAGCCTCTGTCTCTGCGAGAGCTGCCGCCTCTGGAATTGCTTCCGTCTCCGGCGAAGCAGTTGTCTCCTCGACCTTATCTTCCTCTGCTTTGACTGCAGCGCTTCCGAAACCTTCCAGCGCCACATCCGCAAGGGCGACTGTACTCATTCCAGAGAACATCATACCAACCGCCAATGCGCAAGCTGTAGCTTTCCATACTCCTTTTTTCATTACTTATCCCTTCCTCCAAAACAGTTCTTTCGTATTTGTTACGAATTTGTTACATTTATTACACGCATATCATAGCAAATACCAACTGCTCTGTCAAGCTTTTTAAATAAATTTTTAATTTTTTGGCAAGGAATAAATAATGTTTTGTAATAAATTGCCATTTTTAGAGGGTATTTAGGTACGCCTGAACCGACGTAACTGCGTTGGCTCCGTCGGATACTGCTGTCACAATTTGCCGCAATTGTTTGGTCCTCACGTCTCCAGCTGCAAAGATTCCCGGAACATTCGTCGTTCCATCCTCTCCTGCAACAATGTATCCATTTTCATCAAGTTGTAACAAGTTTGTAATGGATGTCGTGTTCGGCACCGTTCCAACCGCAATGAACAGGCCGTCCACATCAAGCATCCGTTCCTCCCCTGTCTTCTTATTCTTGAGCTTCAGGCACTCCAGATGGTCATCGCCCTCGATACCCGCCACCTCGGTATCCCAAAGAAATTCTACATTCTCGCATTTCTTCAGCTGCTCCTGCAAAACAGCAGCCGCTCTCAGCTCGTCCCTTCTGTGGATTAAGTACACCTTCGAACAACCGCGTGCCAGAAACAGCGCGTCCTCCACTGCGACATCGCCGCCGCCGACCACAGCCGTCGCCCTTCCTTTGAAGAATGCGCCATCACAAGTCGCACAGTACGAAACTCCCATCCCGGTCAGCCGCTTCTCTCCGGGCAGGCCAAGCATCCGATGTTTCGCTCCCATCGCGAGGATCAATGCGCGAGCGCGATATTCCTCGCGGTCGGTGTAAATCACCTTGATCCGTCCTTCCTCCTCCAGCCCGATATGCCTTACTTCTATATTAAGGAAACTTGCCCCAAGCTTCTCCGCGTGCTCCCTGAACTTCATCCCCAGCTCAAATCCACCGATCTCCGGCAGTCCCGGGTAATTATCCACCTCATACGTATTTACAACTTGCCCACCGCTCATATACTCCTTCTCAAGCACAAGTGTGGACAGTTTCGCTCTCTGCGCGTAGATTGCCGCCGCCAGTCCGGCCGGACCGGAGCCGACGATAATCAAATCATAGATCATATCTTGCCTCCTTTATTGGATTTGTGTTTCATTCAGTATATCAAAAAAAGATTTGTTTGAAAAGGTTTGACAAGCTTAATTTTGTCTGTTATATCCCATCTTTGACACTTTATGACGTTAAAAATCCCAGAAGCTGTTGAAAAATCAATGGTTTCTGGGGTTTATTG
>CANQEB010000288.1 GCA_947594085.1 uncultured Lachnospiraceae bacterium
GATGACTGCCAGCACCTCTCCTACCATGGTGGGATCTAGCGCGCTGGTCGGCTCGTCAAAGAGTATGATCTCCGGCTGCATCCCCAGGGTGCGGGCGATGGCGACACGCTGTTTCTGGCCGCCGGAGAGCTCATCCGGATAGTTGAGCGCCTTTTCTGCCAGCCCCACCTTGGCCAGCAGACGCATTCCCTGTTCATAGGCCTGCTGCCGGGTGCAGCCGAGCAACTCCACCTGCCCCAGCATGATATTTTCGATCACCGTCAGATGCGCGAACAGGTTGAAGCTCTGGAACACCATCCCCATGCGACGGCGCACGGCGCCAAGCTGCGCCGGCTTCACGCCGGTCACCGGCTGGCCGAACACCTCAATCTGTCCTTCCGTCGGCGTCTCCAGACGGTTGATGCAGCGCAGAAGGGTGCTTTTGCCCGTACCGGAGGGCCCGATGATGGAGATGACGTCCCCTGTGTTGATGACGGCGTTGACGTCCTTCAAAGGCGTCGCGTTGGGGAAGACCTTCTTCAGATGGGAGATGGTGATGACCGGTCCCCCGCCCTGCGCGGCCTTCTTTTCTTCCGGGGCTTCCGGCAAGGGAATATTTCGGTCGACTCCCTTCGGCTCCCGGCGACGGCGGCGGGGATCGATCTTCCTCTCCACCAGTCCCAGCAGGGAGGTCAGGCACCACGCCAGCAGGAAATACAGGACTGCGGTCAGGATCAGCGGGAAGAACGCCTCAAAGGTACGACTGCGGATCAGGTCGGTCGCCTTGGTCAGGTCCTGCACCGCGATATACCCTACCACGGACGTCATCTTCACCATGGAGATGAATTCGCCCTTGTACACCGGCAGGATATGCCGCGCCGCCTGGGGCGCGATGATCTTTGTAAAGGTCTTGACCCGGCCGAAGCCCATGGCGGCCGCCGCCTCCCACTGGCCTGCGTCCACGGCGTCGATGCCGGTTCGGATCATTTCGGAGACATAGACGCCAAAGTTGATGGTGAAGCCGATGACAGCCACGGCAATCCCGTCCAGCCTCGCGCTGGCGAACACGACGTAGAACAGCACCATCAGCAGCACCAGCACCGGGATGCCCTGGATCAGCCGGACAAAAGCCGCCGTGATCCCGGAGGCGATCTTATTGCGGCTGCGGCGCAGCATGCACAGGCCGAAGCCCAGCACCGTGCCGAACAGCGCCGAGAAAATCGATATGACGAATGTGACGCCCAGGCCGGAGAGGATCATCCGCCACCGGTCTTCCTGGATGAAGTTCTTATAAAGGCTGTTTTTAAGCCCCGCCCAGAAGCCCGTTTTTTCCGCTTCTACGGCCGCGCCCGTATCTTCGCTTCGGACAACGAGCACCACGCCGCCGGAGTAATCCGGCTCGGCGAAATTCACGCTCTCCGCTCGTTCCTCCGTCACGGTCAGACCGGTGGCCGACACGTCATACATGCCGGTGGCAAGACCCGTGAAAATAGACGATATCTCCGTGCCGGTCACCTCCAGCCCGTAGCCATAGGCCTTACAGAAGCGAGCCATGATATCGACGTCGTACCCGACGATCTGACCGTTCAGGATATAGCAGAAGGGCACGATATCCGTTTTCACCGCCATGTGGATGACGCCGTTTTCCGCCGGGAAGGAGGTCCAGTCCTCCACTGACTTTTTGCTCTCGTCGGCGCCCAACCAGATCCCGTCGATCTCCTCCAGGGTGCCGTCCGCCCTGATCTGCTCCAAAAACTCGTTATACTCGTCTCGCAGCGCAGCGCCGCGCTCGGTCTTTGAAAAAGCGGCGGCGTAGCTTTCCTCCACCAGCACAATATTTTATTGTTTTCCTTCATGACACACTCCTTTTCAACTTTTTCTCATCAAGCATCCCGACGCCGTCCGCTGCAAGCGTTACCTGGACCTGCAGGCAGGCAACGCCGGCAGCCGTCATAAAGAAGTCCAGGATCGCGTTGACTGCGACCGCCAGAGCGAGTGCCTCTTCTGGAATGCCAAGCTGTGCAAACATGACCGTAAATACGGAAAGCGCCCCGCCCGGGATCGGCGGCAGAGCCATGGAAAGAAGTCCTACCGTCAAAATCGACATGAAGAGGAACAGCGGCGTAATGAGAATGCCATAAGACTCCGCCATGCACAGGCCCAGAGTAAAAAGGCCGACCACAAAACCCGGCTTATATAATACCTGTCCCAACGGGATGGCGAAATCCGCAATCTTTTTCGGGATGCCGAGCTTCTTTACACACGTCTCCAGATTCGTCGCAAGGGCCGCAGCCGAGGAAGCCGTCGTCAAAGCGATCAGATAAGTCGGCAGCATTTTCTTTATCAGAAGGACAGGGCTGACCTTCAGCCGCACCGCCGCCACAAAGACATAAAACAATGTAAGCAAAAAACACCCCGGTACCACGATCGCAAACACCTTGAACACGCTTGAAAATCCGCTGTCAAAATCGGACAGGATAAGGTTAAACAGGCTTAAAAACACGAACAACGGAATGATTCTTCCCAGCACGCTCATCAGAAACTGTACCGCATCGTACATCTGCATCAGGGTATTTTGGGCTGCCGATACCCGCTCGCCCAGGATCAAAAGGGCGGCTCCCACGCATATCCCAAGGAAGACAAGCTGCAGCGCGTTTCCATTCAGGAATGGCGACACAATATCCGAGGGCACGATCTCCAGCACCATCTGATAGATCGCCGAAAAATTGCCGGAGAGCTTATTTCCCGCTTCCGAGGCGACCGGAAACAGCAAGCTTCCCGTCAATGCCATGACCGCCCCCAAAACAAACGTCCCCACGATCATTCTTAAAATCAGTTTTTTGCCGACTTTGCCTACCATCGTCAGATCACCAATGCTCACGATCCCGCAGCAGACAGCCAGAAACACCAGCGGCGAGGAGACCGCGCGGAGTGCTCCCAGGATCATATTGAACAGGGGCTCTGTGACCGAGAGCGCCCCCGTCTGCATGCCCGGGAATCGCCTTACGGCAGCGCCCAGAAATACTGCCAGAAACACCGCAGCCAAAAGCAAAGCCACCTGT
>CANQEB010000289.1 GCA_947594085.1 uncultured Lachnospiraceae bacterium
GACACCTGGTCTACATATACCGCATTCTCAGCCGTCGAAGAAACCCGCTCTTCTGAATCGGCCTTCTGCTCAAAATAAAAATGATAGACTGCATATCCGCCTCCGCCCAAAAGCGCCAGGATCAATATGACAATGATAAATTTCTTCATCTATATACTTCCCTTCGAATCATAAAATCATTTCCTATAACACTATACCACAACTTAGTCGAAAAGAAATAGATTTTTTCTTAATACTTCCTGAAGACACTAAATTTTCACATTTACGCTCTTCAAAAACACAACTACTTGTGCTCTATTCAAAGTAGTGCTTTTCGTCCATTTCTCTATCTATGCCCTGTCTCATATGCTTTCCTGAACATATTACCACACAAAGAGGCTGCTGCGTTCCGGTATCTTCTCCCATCCATTCAAATGGATAATCCGTCCCGCGGCAGCCCTCTCATTCGTCATTATATGGTTCAATCTTGCTGACACATCATTTTCTATGCGCTATGTCGAGTCAGCGCATGTCTATGTCCAGTTCCGACAGTGTGTCAAATCAGCGGATACTTCTCCGTCAGTCCCTTCACGATCGCCTTCGCCCTCTGCTCACAGCCTTCCTCATTCTTCAGCATACACGCGATCGCTTCCGCAATCTGGTCCATGTCGGCCTCGTTCATGCCGCGCGAGGTGACCGCCGGCGTCCCGAGCCGGATGCCACTTGTCACAAATGCGGACTGCGGATCGTTCGGGATCGTGTTCTTGTTGCAGGTGATGTTGACGCTGTCGAGCAGATGCTCGGTCTCCTTGCCGGTGCGTCCCACGCTCGTAAGATCCACAAGCATCAGGTGGTTGTCCGTGCCGCCGGAGACGATCTTCACACCACGATTCATCAGACCCGCGCAGAGTGCCTTCGCGTTCTTCGCCACGTTCTGCTGATAGGTCTTAAATTCCGGCTGCAGCGCCTCCTGCAGGCAGACAGCCTTCGCCGCGATCACATGCATCAGCGGACCGCCCTGCGTGCCCGGGAAAATCGCCTTGTTGAAATTCGCTTCCTTCGCGAATTCTGCACTCGAGAGGATCATGCCTCCGCGCGGTCCGCGCAGCGTCTTGTGCGTCGTCGTGGTCGTCACATGCGCGTACGGAATCGGACTCGGATGAATCCCGGCCGCCACAAGTCCGGCGATATGCGCGATATCCACCATCAGATACGCACCGACCTCGTCCGCGATCTCGCGGAATTTTTTGAAATCTATGATGCGCGCGTAGGCGCTCGCGCCCGCCACGATCAGCTTCGGGCGGCACTCCAACGCAATCCGGCGCACCTCCTCATAGTCGATCACGCCATCGTCGTTCACTCCATACGGGACGATATTGAAATACGCGCCCGAGAAATTCGCTGGGCTCCCGTGACTCAAATGCCCGCCATGCGCGAGGTTCATACCCATCACCGTGTCGCCCGGCTTTAGCAGCGCAAAGAACACCGCCATGTTCGCCTGCGCGCCGGAGTGCGGCTGCACATTCGCGTACGTGCACCCGAACAGCTTCATCGCACGGTCTCTCGCCAGATCCTCGACCACATCCACACACTCGCAGCCACCATAATAGCGCTTGCCCGGATACCCCTCCGCGTACTTGTTCGTCAGCGGACTGCCCATCGCCGCCATCACAGCCTTCGACACCCAGTTCTCGGAAGCGATCAGCTCGATATGGCTGTTCTGCCGCTCCTGCTCCGCCACGATCGCGTCGGCCACCTCCGGATCCACGCGCCTGACCTCATCAAGTGAATACATCTCCTTGTCCTCCTGTCGGTATTTTGTTGTCAACATTCCCTCCGCAACCAACGGCACAATGCCATTTCTTCCAGAAAACACGCGAGCTCGCAGTTTGAAAGTGCCCTGGCCTGGTCCGGATTGTAATCAGCACAAAATATGCGTCCCATCCGGCGACGCATTTTCCGTTTACGCAACGCAGCCCTTTCTGCAGCGTAAACACAGTAGTGTTTTCATCTTACTTTGCCTGGGCGAAGATGTCAAGAGCTTTCCAAGTCAAATTTTTTGTCTTTCGCTCTAATACATTTGTGCATATTTGCCGTACACAGCAGAAAGATCGCGCTGCTGCACCCCGACCGGCTTTGCCAGACGCAAAAATCGCAGGGAAAACTTCGTATCCGCTACGAAAGTCTCCCTGCCTCCAGTTGGAACATCAGCACGGACAGCACCGTCATTCCGGCGGTCTCCGTGCGCAGAATCCTTCGTCCAAGTGTGACCGGCTGTATGCCCGCCGCACGTGCGAGATCGATCTCCTGCTCGTCGAATCCGCCCTCCGGACCGATAAAGACCGCCACGGACTCGCCCGGCACGATCCCATCAATCAGCTCCCGCGTCCGCTCCATGCCCTCCGCGAGTTCATACGGAATCAGCTTTTTATCAAACTGCCCTGCGTACTCCACCGCCTCGGCGAACGTCATGACACGCGTCACCTCGGGCACAATCCCGCGCTTCGACTGCTTGGCCGCGCTCTCAGAGATCGCGTTCCAACGTTTCCGCTTCGCATCCTCCTTCTTCGCGTCCAGTCGGACGACTGCGCGCTTCGTCGCCATCGGGACGATCTGTGCCGCTCCGAGCTCCACCGCCTTCTGGATAATCAGCTCCATCTTGTCGCCCTTTGGCAATCCCTGAAACAGGCAGATCCGCGAGGGCAATTCTGCGCCGGATTCTTCGACCCACATGATCTTCGCGGTGACACAGGCCTCTTCGATCTGCACAATCTCACAGCGGTATTCTTTCCCGTCCTCCCCGCCGCTCACCGTGATCTGCTCTCCCGGCTGCATGCGCAGGACGTTGCGGATATGATTCACATCTCCGCCCATGATGCGGACGTCCCTCTGCCCGATCTGCTCGGGCTCTACAAAGAAATGATGCATGGTATTCTCCTCTTATTTTCAATTCGTGTTTAGTGCACAAAACCCGGACGCCCGGCAAGGGTTTGCAATGTCAGGGCAGACCCGCTTGCGCTTAATCGGGCACGCAGCGGTGCATAAG
>CANQEB010000290.1 GCA_947594085.1 uncultured Lachnospiraceae bacterium
CCATTGACACCTACGAAAATCATCATGCGGAGATAGATGCCGAGCGCTTTGTAGATCCCCGGAGACGTCTTCTTCAGGAACATCTCGACCATCTGCACCAAGGTGGCGATGACGAGGATAAATACGATTGTGTTCAAATACTCCAGATGAAGCGGTGCGAGCAGGAACGTGTAGAGCAGGTTCGCCACTGCAGAAGAGATCGTGATGACGAAGATTACTGCACCGCCAAGGCTTGCAGAGGCCTTGATCTGTTTTGATACGCCGAGGAAGGAGCAGATCCCCAGGAACTGGCTGAGCACGACATTGTTGACCAGCGCAGTTGTGACAATAATCAGAATCAGTGAATTATTCATGCCTTTGTCTCCTCCTTCTCTTTGGAATCACAGCTCTTTGCACAGGTCGCGCAGCAGCCGTCGCAGCCTTCTACCTTGTCGTTTGCCGCGGTGGAGATGCTCGCCCCGTTCAGGATCGCGATCAGGATCGCCATGATCAGGAAGGCGCCTGGCGCCTGGCCGAAGATTGCGATCGGATGGAAAATATCATCCGGAAGCACCTGGATGCCGAATGCACAGCCGGAGCCGAGGAATTCACGCGCCAGACCGATGACAGTCAGAGCGATTGTGAAACCAAGCCCCATGCCGACCCCGTCGAAAAACGCGAGGTCCGGAGACACCTTGTTTGCGTAAGCCTCGGCGCGGCCGAGGATGATGCAGTTCACGACGATCAGCGGAATATAGATGCCGAGCGCGCTGTAGAGGCCCGGCGTGTACGCCTGCATAATCAGATCGACGATTGTCACGAGTGAGGCCACGATGACGATATAGGCCGGCAGACGCACCTGATCCGGGATGATGTTGCGCATCATGGAGATAATCAGATTCGAGAAAATCAGCACCGCCAGCGTGGAGAGCCCCATGCCCACGCCGTTGATTGCGGATGTCGTGACCGCGAGCGTCGGGCACATGCCGAGCATCAGGATGATACAAGGATTTTCTTTTACGATACCGTTATAGATTCGTTCCACATATTTATTCATTGTTCAGCCCTCCCTTACTGTAAATTTTCTGCGTAAAAGTCGAGCGCGGTGTTGACTGCGTTGACTACGGCGCCGGAAGTCGTGGAGGCTCCGGACACGGAGTCGATCTCGTTGTCCGCCGTGGAGCCGCCCGCCTTGTTCAGGATGAAGGCGTCGGTCTGTACGCCGGAGAACTGGCTCTTGAAGGCGTCCTCGCCACAGAGCATACCCATGCCGGCTGTCTCGTGCAATTCAGTGAATGAGATGCCGTTCACTGTGCCGTCTGTGGAGATCCCGACGGAGATTGTGACATCGCCGTCGTAGCCGTCCGAGCTGGTAACACTTAGAACGTAACCGACGACAGAATCATCGGCTGCTTTGCCGACCACGGCCTCTTTGATGAAGGTCCTGCCGTATTTCTCCTGGTTGTAGGGATTTCCCTCCTGTGCATCGATCGCAGCAGTGATCGCATCATCGAAGGCAAAGGACTCTGCATCCGGACACACTTCCTGGTAAGAGGCGGCGTTGGCGGCCATTTGCTGTTCCTCGATCTTGTCTTTTGTTACGATATAGACGCTGCTTAAGGCCAGACCGGCGATCAGAGTGATCGCAGTCAGATTGACGGCGGCCTTCGGGAACTGGTGCGGCTTGTTCTCGCTCTCCTTGTAGCCAAGCGGCTTCGGGATTGGGAGCTTGTCGATAAATGGCACCAGAATGTTTGCAAGGATAATCGCGTAGCTGAATGAGTCGGCCGCTGAGCCAAATGCGCGGAACAATCCGGCAAGGATGCCAATCGAGGCGCCGAACAGGATCTGTCCTTGCGAAGTCACAGGGCTTGTGACCGGGTCAGTTGCCATAAAGAATGCACCCATCAGGACGCCGCCACCGCAGATGTGAGCGAGCAAAAAGACCGGATCGAATCCCTGCCCTCCGAAGATTGCCATGAAGGCAGTAAAGGCGACGATGCAGGAGACTGGAATTTCGAGAGTAATTCCCCCGACTACCCAGAGGAACAGTCCGCCGATCAACAGTGCGAGAGCGGAGCTGCCAATGACACCAGGCGCATCGCCGAGATAGAGCTTGGCGACATTGATTGCAGCGCCAGCTTTCAGATCTGCCAGCGGAGTGGCGCCGCTCATACCGTCCACGGCATAGTTTGTCATGGTGCTGCCGAAGGAGATCAGCAGGAAGCATCGCGCTGTGACTGCTGGGTTCATGAAATTCTTGCCGAGCCCTCCGAAGAAGCATTTTACAAAAAGGATCGCGAACAGTCCGCCGAGGTACGGAATGTAGAGCGGTACCGAGGGCGGAAGCGAGAGCGCCAGCAATAGACCTGTGACAACGGCGCTTCCGTCCTTGACGGTGTTCTTTTTCTTTGCGATATAGTCAAAAACAAATTCTGTGATGACTGCCGAGAAAATCGAGACGGCGATCACAAGAAACGCGTGCAGACCGTAGTGGTAGATTCCGAGTACGGTGGCAGGCATCAGCGCCAGCACGACGTCACACATGACGTTTCCGGTCGTCAGCTTGCTCCGGATGTGTGGGCTGGAAGAAAGATTCAGTAAATTCTCATTCATATGGTCCGTCCCCCTCACTTTCTCTTCGCTGCCATGATGTCAGCTTTGGTCTGTTTGAAAAGCTGCATCAGCGGCCGTTTGGCCGGGCAGACATAAGTACAGCAGCCGCAGGCGATACAGTCTAGACCGTAAAGCCGTTTCTCGTACTGCTCGTAATCCTTCCGCTCGGCGGCCTCCGCCATCATCTGCGGGATCAGGTGGATCGGGCAGGCGCGTGTGCAGCGCCCGCAGCGGATACAAGCGGTCATCTGCTCCTCGGCGATTTCAACCTCGTCCTCGGCGAGAACAGTCAAGGCGTTGTTTGCCTTGCAGGTCGGTACGTCGAGCGAGGACATCGCAATCCCCATCATCGGACCGCCGGAGAGCACCTTCTTGACAGTGCAGCCCGGCTTGATGCCGCCAGCAGCCTCAATCAGTTCTGCGTGTGAGG
>CANQEB010000291.1 GCA_947594085.1 uncultured Lachnospiraceae bacterium
CAGGTACTTCGTGTTCGCGCACAGCCCGAGCAACACCGACACCTGCTTGCGCATGCCCTTCGAGAAACCGGAGAGCTTGCGCTTCGGATCGAGGTCAAACTTCCCGATCAGCTCGTCGAAGCGCGCCCGGTCGAACCCCGGATACACGATCGCGTAGTAATCCCTCATTGTGTTCGCCGTCGCGTTCGGGAAAAACCAGCCCGTGTCCGCGAGAAAGCAAATTTTCTCCTTCGCCTGCGGTTCCTCCCAGACCGGCGTCCCGTCAACCTTCACGCTGCCGCTCTCTGGCTTCAACACCCCGGCCGCCACACGCAGCAGCGTGCTCTTGCCGGCGCCGTTCGTCCCCACAAGGCCGAAAATACAGCCCTCGTCGATCTGCGCGTCGACATGGTTCAGAGCCGTCACGTCCCCGAACTGTTTCGTCACATCCTGTATCTCTATCATGGTCTATACTCCCCCTTCCGTATCGTTTCCGCTTTGCTGCTCCACATTCCCCTGATTGGTGGCCGGCTGCCTACCCTGCCAGGCATTCCCCGGATCGGAGTCCGGCTGCCTACCCTGCGCGCCTTCGCGGTAGTAGCGCTCAGCTCGCTCCGTGAACTCCTCGCAGCTGATCCCGAGCTCTCTGCCTCGTTCCACCAGCTCCCGCAGCTCCCGGTACACACCCTCCTGCTTCTTCAACTTCAGCCCCGCATTCCCCGAAACAAAATTCCCGCGCCCCTTCACCGGATAAATATATCCCTCCTGCTCCAATGCGCTGTACGCCTTCTGGATCGTGTTGGGGTTAATCGAGAGCTCCATCGCCAGAGAACGCACGGAGGGCATCTGGCTGTCCGGCTCCAGTATCCCGTTCGCGATCAGCGTCTGGAACCGCTCCACAATCTGTTCATAGATTGGCTTTCGATTCTGAAGATCAATTCCGATCATAAATCCTCCTGCCCTTGCTTTGGCATATGCATGGTACCCTTTTGTGTTATTGTCCTTTCGATTACCAAGTGTACTAGTAATGTTAGTACACTTAATGTATACAACAATTTCCTTGATTTGTCAATTACGAAATGACCAAGTCGCAAGAATGCAATGAAATGACCCGGTCGCAAAAATGCAACGAGTCTGAGGAAACAGTCAAAAAATTCCCGGCTATCTCGCAATTCCATCCGAGAATATCCTTCTCATGGAAAATTGCAGCGATGCCGGGACATATAGAGTACGCTTTTACTCCGCCTGGTTAAACATCAAATGTCAAAAGCATTTATGAAAAGTTTATCAGAAACACTTACTACAGGGGCCACGCCCGGAAGCCTTTGCTGCACTGAGCGATATATACGATGGATTCTTCATATTGCTGCAGGTACTTGTCCTGTGGTACTTCGTGCCACTTGCCGTTACCCACACCATCGACGGCTCTCCCCCTGAGCCCGTATATCCACCGGAAGATCCGCCCGATGAACTGCCACCGGATGAACTGCCGCCTGATGAGCCTCCTGCGCTTCTCACTACAACCTTGCAAGTAAACTCTTTTCCTAAAACAGTCGCTGTTATCACGGCGGTTCCTGCCGACCGTGCCAGCACCGTTCCCGCACTGTTTACAATCACGACCCTCTGATCGGATGAACTCCATTTGATTCTCTGGTTTGTCCCTGCAAGCGTCAGCGCAGTCGTCTGTCCGCTCGTGAGCGATATGGAATTCTGTCGGAAATATGGTGTCTGAACCGCAACTTTGCACTTAAGTGTCTTCTTTCCGGCCTTTGCCTTAATGACAGCGATACCTGCCTTCTTAGCAGTCACCTTGCCCTTCTTGGAGACAGTTGCAACGGATTTCCTGTTGCTGGACCACGTTACCTTTTCCTCAGTACCGGTAATCTTCAACGTAGAAGATTGGCCGCTGAGCAAGACAATAGCTTTTTTGCTGATCTTTACCGCCGCATCTGCGTGAACTGGTATCGCTAATACAAGCAGCAGAAAAGTCAGCAAAAGCAATATAGTTCTGCAAGTCTTTTTCATAACTCTCTATCCCTCGAAATCACCCTGCAAACAGATTCCTGTTCACATAACCGATCGTACCATTGTAATCAATCTTGTACCAGCGGTCTGTGCCACCGAGCGCCGTCACACTTGTACCGGACGCGATGACTCCGATGATTTCACCATCCTGCGAAGGCACCTCGCGGATATTCGCTCCTGCAGTCGCCTCAATCGCATATGTCTCACCATAGGTCTCTACGCTGTACTGCTGATCCACATCCGAAGCCGGAACCGTGTTCGGCCCGGTGGAAACCGGCGTCGACGAAGAGTTCCCGTCGTCGGACGTATTCTCATCAGATGACGTATCTCCATTGTCGGACGGTGTCGTCTCACCCGACGCTTCCGCCGCGCGCTCCTCCTCCGTCTTCGGAGCTACCTCGTTGTCAGACACAAAATCCTTGGATACATAGCCATTCTGCTCGTAGTCCTCAAGATCCACGATGTACCAGCCCGGCGTCTCGCCGACAACTGTGATGGCCTCGCCCTGATCGAAGCTGTCAAAGATCTCGCTGTCATCGCCTGTGCCCGGCGCCGTGCGGACATTGATATCATCCGCTGCATACACCGTGCGGTAAGTGTCAAACTGTGTCTCCTGCGCCTTCTCCTCGTCGACCGTCAGCGGCTTCGGCTCTGTCTCCGTCTCCGTGGGCGGCTCTGTCGGGGGCTCTGTGGGCGGCTCTGTCGGAGGCTCAGTAGGCTTCTCCGTCGGGGGCTCCGTCACCTTCTCCGTCGGGGGCTCTGTCACCTTCTCCGTCACCGGCTCCTTCTTCAACTTATCACAGCCTGTCGCCAACAGCGCGACCGAACCGGCCAGCAGCACTGCGAACAGCAGTCTCTTGCTTTTATTTTTCATTGTTTTTACCCTCCATACTCATATTTCTTTACAAAAATACCCATTTCTATACTTCTTATGCATCATACCACGCAGTTTTTAAAATAGCAAGGCTAATCAGAAAATTTAGAGGTTTCTTAAG
>CANQEB010000292.1 GCA_947594085.1 uncultured Lachnospiraceae bacterium
GCCTTGAGGCGCGGCCAAGTAGGGCGGGCTTAGAGCCCGCGTCCCGAGCCACCCGTTTTACGGGTGGGGGCGACTTTATTTTTGCTATTCATATGGTCGATCCTGCCAGACAGTACGGCCGGATCGCTCCGACCGTATCTGCTGAGTGTCGTATAATCTGCGCGTCAGTCTTCAGACAGTCGTATTCAGACGCCCGTCGCTATGTATCTGATCTCAGAAGCAATGCCCTCTTGAAGACCTGCTTACGTATATGCTTTCTACGCGTCAGTCTTCACGCTCATGTGCAGCACACTGCGCGGCGGAAGCGAGAGGGAGAGCGTGCCGTTCTCCTTGCGGAAGTCCGCGAACTTCTCAGCCATCACACATTGCGGCTCCTCAAAAGTATTCTTGGCCGTCATCGCACCGCAGACGATCTCGCCCTTAGCCTCGACCGCTTTGCGGTCCGCAATC
Source organism: uncultured Lachnospiraceae bacterium (assembly GCA_947594085.1). GTDB lineage: Bacteria > Bacillota > Clostridia > Lachnospirales > Lachnospiraceae > Choladousia. Next base: position 451 of record CANQEB010000292.1, read on the forward strand.
TCGACGTCAATCGGGCAGGTTTCCGTGAGGGAGGCGTTGGTCAGCGTGATATGTAAGACGCCGTCGACATCCTCGGATACAGACTCCGTGATCCACGGGAGCTGATATTCAGCTTCCATGCCGACAGAGCCGGTATCGATTGAGCTCTCTAGAAGTTGGCCTTCTTGATGCTCCTTGTAGAGATCGAACACATGATAGGTCGGCGTCAGGAGCATGTCTGCACCCTCGGTCAGGATGACGGACTGAAGCACGTTGATCGTCTGCGCCAGATTCGCCATACCCACGCGGTCTGAATGCTTGTTGAGTACGTTCAGCGTGATGCCGGCCAGAAGCGCATCGCGCATCGTGTTCTGCTGGTACAGGAAGCCCGGATTCGTCCCCGGCTCCACGTCGTACCATCCACCCCATTCGTCGACGATGAGCGCGATTTTGCGTTCCGGATCGAACTCGTCCATGATCGCGGAGTGCTTTCGGATCAGCTCGTCCATAAAATACGCCTTTGCAAGCGTCTTGTACCAGACTTTTTCGTCGAAGTCCGTGGCGCTGCCCTTGTTCTCCCAGGGACCCGGGACTACATAGTAGTGCAGGGACAGGCCGTCCAGATTTCCGTGGGAGCGCGGGTCGCAGTTGCGGAAGAGCATTCCGAGAACAGTCCTTGTCCACTCGTAGTCGTCATTGTTCGGGCCGCAGCAGACCTTATTGACGTGATCCGCATCGTTGTAGTTTCTCACAAATGTCTGATAGCGGCGATATTCGTTCGCGTAGTACTCGGGAAGCATGTTGCCGCCGCAGCCCCAGTTCTCATTGCCGACGCCGAAATAAGAGAGCTTCCACGGCTTCTCGTGACCGTTCTCCCGGCGCAGGTTCGACATCGGAGAGACCCCGTCGAGGGTGATGTACTCCACCCACTCGGACATCTCGCGCACCGTGCCGCTGCCGAGGTTGCCGTTGACGTAAGCCTCGCAGCCGAGCTGCTCGCAAAGCTCGAAATATTCGTGTGTGCCGAAGCTGTTGTCCTCGGTGACGCCGCCCCAGTTCGTGTTGATCATTTTCTTGCGGCTTGCCTTCGGACCGATACCGTCCATCCAGTGGTATTCATCGGCAAAACATCCGCCCGGCCAGCGAAGCACCGGGATACGGATCTTGCGCAGCGCTTCGACCACATCCGTGCGCATGCCGTGTACGTTCGGGATCGCGGAGTCCTCGCCGACATAGAAGCCCCCGTAGATGCATCTTCCGAGGTGCTCGGAGAAATGACCGTAGATTTCCTTGCGGATTCTGCCAAGTCGCTTGTCCGGCTGAATCTTTAATTTTGCCATAGTTTTCCTTTTCTCCTTATTCTTTTATGTGTTTTGTGTTTCGGTAAAATTATTATACCGAATTGAAAAGAAATGACAATCCTTATTTTCGAAAAACATCCTGTTTTTCGGATCCTGCGGAAACGCTCAGAGAAAATACCTGATGAGAATTAGCAGCGAGGGACAGGCGAGAAGTGATAGCGAAGAATATCGATGAAAAAATTTCGGAAGAATATTTGACGGAGTGCTTGACAAACTGTCAATACTGTATATAATGAATATATACAGTAAGAACATATATCAGATATATGGAATGTAGTTTCCGGAAAAGAGATATGCAATGTACATTGGAGAATGTCGGATGCAGAGTGGCAGCTATTATCCGGGAGGGCAGGTGAGAGAAGCTTGGATATTATCATCAGTAATTCCAGTGGTCAGCCAATCTATGACCAGATCAGCGCGCAGGTCAAGGCGAAGATTATCTCCGGGGAGTTGAAGGAGGGGGATGCGCTTCCGTCGATCCGTTTTCTCGCGAAGGAGCTGCGTATCAGCGTGATCACGACAAAACGCGCCTATGAGGAGCTTGAGCGGGACGGTTTCATTGTATCCGTACCCGGCAAGGGAAGCTATGTGGCGAAGAAGAACCTTGAGTTCGTGCGGGAGGAGCAGTTGCGCAGGATCGAGGAGCGGATGCAGGAGATTGTCGGGCTTTCCGTCGGCTGCAGACTGAGCCTCAGGGAGCTTCAGGACATGCTGGAGCTGATTTACAGTGAGAAGGAATGACAAGTAGTATTGACTATAGTTGGAGGTATACGGAGTATGAGTAATATACTGGAATTAAGCCATGTGACGAAGCATTATCCAGGGTTTACGCTAGAGGATCTGAGTCTCGCGCTTCCGTTCGGCTGCGTTATGGGTTTCATCGGGGAGAACGGCGCGGGCAAGAGCACGACGATCAAGCTGGTCCTGGATCTGCTCAAGAAGGACGGGGGCGAGATATCGATCTTCGGGGAGAGCACGGACGGCAGTCCTGCGCAGAGGAAGGAACAGATCGGGGTCGTTACGGACGAGTGCAATTTCCCGGCGGCAATGTCGGCGGAGCAGATCGCGAGGATGATGGCGAAGTGTTATCGCAGTTGGGACGACGCGCGCTATGTGCAATACCTCGGAAAATTCGACCTTCCCCGCGACAAGAAGATCAAGGATTACTCGCGCGGCATGAGGATGAAACTGATGCTCGCGGTGG
>CANQEB010000293.1 GCA_947594085.1 uncultured Lachnospiraceae bacterium
AGCGAACTTATGCACCGCTGCGTGCCCGATTAAGCGCGAGCGGGTCTGCCCTGACATTGCAAACCCTTGCCGGGCGTTTGGGTAGCCAATATGTGAACTATACACGAATTCTTCCACCTATCCATTCAGCTTGCGCACCTTCCGAAAGAAGGTTGACCGGCTGATCCCGAGCTGCTTTGCCGCCTCTTCTGCAGAGATCCGCTTTGTCCTGTATTCCTGATACACTTGGTCGAACTTCGAGAAAGACAAGGAAATAGGCTTTCTCCCCCGATACTTTCCTGCGCGCTTGGCCTTCTCCACACCAGCCTTTTGACGCTCTTTCAGATACCCGACTTCCTTTGCATACAAGCGATGTAGCAGTTCATAACAGCTCTTGCGGTTGTTGTCATCAATAGCAAATCCATCGTACTGAATCTTGCTTCCCTTGCAGATATAAGCCAGTATTCTCCGAATGCGATCGGCTGAACGCTTTGTTCCCGCAATCTCCTGATCAACGCAAATCAGATCCGCATCGCCATCGTTATCGGCTGCCTTTACATAGAGGGGATCTCCGGAATACTTCATATCTGTCCGGATCAGCCACTCTAGCTGATTCAGGTAATCCATGCCGCACGCCTCCAACAGTTCCCAGAGATTTTCCCGGTTTGGGCCAGGACTGCGCTCCGAGATAAAGACCGGCACCCGATTTCTACGCACATACTCTTCCTTATGCAAATCCAAATTCAGCCCCGGAATCCCCTGAAACAATGGTGGGCCCAGCAGCTCAATCACCGAATAATTCGGTCGAAAGCGGTACTCGAATTCCTCGTTTTCCCACAACCGGTAGTCGATCTCGCAGAGCTGATATTCAATTCCGAGCTCATCCTTCACGCAGATGATTCCCTGCGTCAATAATTCCTTCATGTGAAATCCTTTCCATCAAAGCATCGTAGGATGCCTTGATTATTTTGTGATATCGCTGTGTGATCATATGGCAATAAAATTTCTTTTGTATGTCTGAAATAAGCTCCGTACCGCTAATCAATGTCTCGATGGCGGAAAGATCGATGCGATTGTATACCGTGATCAGCGCACGATTACATTCCGGATACTCTAAACTGCTAATTACGTCATAGTAGGAGCTTTTTCTATTGTGTAGACGGATCTGAGAAGTCGGAAATGTGAAGATCCTTTTGTCCGTCTCCTCTTCTGAGGCAATGATCTGCTGCATCTCATCCTCATCTGTCAGGTTTGGAAACAGACAGGAACCGTTATCAAATACCGGCGCAAGGGTATATTGGTCATTCTGCTTGAGAAATCCCCAGTTCGAACCATGCCGGTCAAAATTTCCAATCAGCGCATCTACAATATAAAGTTCCCAGAAGGCTGAAATTGTTGCATCTACGTTCGTCAGCTTTGAATTATCCCGCAGCATGCGCTTGATATCATCGTAGGAATACTGATACGTCTCCTTATCCTGATCTAACGTACTCTCCCCGACTTCATTAAATGGAACAAATTGTTCGCCCGGGCGCACAAAATTCCTGCAGGCAACTACCTGCTCTCCCTTGTAATATCCAAGTCTGGTCTCTTGCACCGGATATCCCAGAAGCCCAAATATATGAGAGCCCAGATATTCCGAAATATGATTGTTTCGGACGCCAAAGGGTGTTTTCTTCTGAAACTTGATCATGTATTCATTTCCGTCTATAATGAGGCCGATCTTCTTCTCGCTTCCCCCGTAGTATTCTCCGCTGGCCGGATACTTCGAAAAGTCCATATACAGATCTCCTTTTCTGCTGCTTTTTCACAGTGTATTACTTTTTTCCGTTTGTGTCAATAGATTATTTCTATCTATTTTAATACTAATTAGTGTCATAATTGTATTTTATATTTTATTGATACTTTTAAAAAGACCGCTGCGGTCATTTCTCCGCAACGGTCCTCTTCCTTTTTGTAATCCCTGCAGGCCAGCCCTTCAGTGGCAGTGCCCTCCGCAGTGCTTGCAGTCGCCGCCGCACTGCAGGGATTTTCCCGCCTTTTTATCCTTTACCATGCTGCGGACGGCAAATCCGACCGCCGATAGAACCACCAGAAGTACGATCGCAGTTCCCATATGAGCGCCTCCTTTTTTATGAGCTCAATCCCATTCCTGCAGAAGTGTCATCCAGCCGGTATGCAAGCTTGCGCCGTTTGGATCTCGCTCAGCGTTTTCTTTATTTTGCCCTCGCCACGCCTTTTAAATTCACCTTCAGCGTCGTGCTCTCCTTGTACGGGCGGAACAGCAGGTAGAGGAAGCCGATCACCAACAGGATCGCCACTGCCGTCCAGACGCCGAAACCCGCGCCCGTGAAGAGATTGCCGAGCTGATAGACGCACAGCGAGACGACGTAGGCGAGCAGACACTGATAGCCGATCGCGAACCAGAACCACTTGATATTGTTCATCTCACGCTTGATCGCGCCCATCGCCGCGAAGCACGGCGCGCACAGCAGGTTGAACACAAGGAACGAGTACGCCGCTACCGCGGTCATGCTGCCTGCCAGAGCGCCCCATATCTCCTGTCCGTCCTCGGCCACCTCTCCGAAACCGAACAGGATGCCGAAGGTGCCGACCACGTTTTCTTTCGCGATCAGGCCGGTGACCGCCGCGACCGCCATCTTCCAGTCGCCCCAGCCAAGCGGGATAAAGAGCCACGCGATCGCGTTGCCGATCGTCGCCAGAATACTGCTGTCAAGCTGCTCTGCCTCGAGCATGCAGAATTTTCCGTCCACCCAGCCGAAGCCCTGCAGGAACCAGAGCACGATCGTGGAGAGCAGGATAATTGTACCAGCTTTTTTGATAAATGACCAGCCCCTTTCCCACATGCTTCTCAGGACGTTGCCGACCGTCGGCATATGGTAGGCCGGAAGCTCCATGACGAACGGGGCAGGATCGCCCGCGAACATCTTCGTCTTCTTCAGAATGATGCCGGAGCAGATGATCGCCGCAATC
>CANQEB010000294.1 GCA_947594085.1 uncultured Lachnospiraceae bacterium
GGTCGTGTCAATTAAACGTGTATCCAAAACTGTTAAGGGTGGACGTAACATGCGCTTCACAGCCCTGGTTGTTGTAGGAGACGGCAACGGTCACATCGGAGCTGGCCTTGGGAAGGCTACGGAGATTCCGGAGGCGATCCGCAAAGGCAAAGAGGATGCAATGAAGAAGCTGATGTATGTGGCGAGAAATGACGACGCGAGTGTTCCGCACGATTTCATCGGAAAGTTCGGCGGAGCGTCTGTACTGCTCAAGCGCGCACCGGAAGGTACCGGTATCATCGCGGGCGGCCCGGCACGTAATGTTCTGGAGCTTGCGGGTATCCGCAACATCCGTACAAAGTCACTTGGCTCCAACAATAAGCAGAATGTGGTTCTGGCGACGCTGGAAGCACTCAAGCAGATGAAGTCTCCGGAGGAAGTTGCAAGACTCCGCGGCAAGTCTGTCGAAGAGATTCTGGGATAGGAGGACAAAGACCATGGCAGACAAATTGAAGATTACATTAGTGAAATCACCGATCGGAGCCGTTCCGAAGCATCGTGCGACCGTTAAGGCACTGGGTCTGACCAAGATGAATAAGACGGTTGAGATGCCGGACAACACGGCGATCAGAGGTATGATCGCGCAGGTGTCCTACCTGGTGAAGGTAGAAGAAGTATAATTAAGTAAGATCAGATAAGGAGGTGTCATCATGGATTTATCAAATTTGAGACCGGCAGAAGGTTCTGTTCAGAGCGATAATTTCAGGAGAGGGCGCGGACATGGTTCAGGCAACGGCAAGACAGCCGGCAAGGGTCACAAGGGACAGAAAGCCCGTTCCGGAGCTCCGAGAATCGGTTTTGAAGGCGGACAGATGCCATTGTACAGACGTCTTCCGAAGAGAGGCTTCACCAATCCGAACGCGAAGGAGATCGAGGCGATCAGCCTCGGTGCGCTGGAGGTGTTCGATAACGATACAGAGGTAACGGTCGAGAAGCTGATCGAGGCGGGCATCATCAAGAAGGCGAAGGACGGTGTCAAGGTGCTGAACAAGGGTACCCTGACAAAGAAGCTTACCGTGAAAGTAAATGCCTACAGCGAGAGTGCGAAAGCAAAGATCGAAGAGTTAGGTGGAAAAGCAGAGGTGATCTGATATGTTAGAAACGCTGAGAAACGCATTCCGAATCAAGGACATCCGCAAGAAGCTGTTCTTTACATTCTGTATGATCGTCGTGATCCGGATGGGGTCACAGCTTCCGATCCCGGGAGTGGACAGAAACTATTTTGCGAACTGGTTTGCCCAGCAGTCGAGCGATGCGTTTAACTTTTTCTCTGCATTTACCGGCGGTTCCTTTGAGAGAATGTCGATTTTTGCATTGAGCATTACCCCGTATATCACTTCATCGATCATCATGCAGCTCATGACCATTGCGATTCCGGCGCTGGAAGAGATGCACAGAGATGGTGAAGAGGGGCGAAAGAAGATTGCATCTATCACCCGTTATGTGACAGTAGCACTCGCCCTGATCGAAAGTATCGCGATGACGATCGGTTTCGGCAATTCCGGACTGATCCCGAACATGAATGTCCTGAGTGGATTTACGGTAGTCGCGGCGCTCACGGCAGGAAGCGCGTTCCTGATGTGGCTGGGTGAGCGGATCACGGAGAACGGAGTGGGGAACGGAATCTCCATCGTCCTGCTGGTAAACATTCTTTCCAGTATTCCGGGCGATATCACAGGTCTGTTCGAGCTGTTTGTCAAGGGTCAGCCCCTGGCAAAGGCCGGCTTCGCTGCTTTGATCATCATCGCGGTGATTCTGGTCACGATCGTCCTGGTTATCCTGCTTGACGATGCACAGAGAAGAATTCCTGTACAGTATGCAAAGAAGATGCAGGGGCGCAGAATGATGGGCGGCCAGTCGACCTTCATTCCACTCAAGGTCAATACGGCAGGCGTTATCCCGGTTATCTTCGCGTCATCCCTGATGTCGATCCCGCAGATCATCATGTCCTTCACGGGCAAAAACGCGGGCACGGGCATCGGCGGCACGATTCTCGGGATGCTGAGCCAGAACAACTGGTTCAATCTGAGCCATCCGGTGTATTCGATCGGATTGCTCCTGTACATCGTCCTGATCGTATTCTTCGCATATTTCTATACCTCAATCACATTCAACCCGATTGAGGTCGCGGACAACATGAAGAAGCAGGGCGGGTTTATTCCGGGTATTCGTCCGGGCAAGCCGACCACGGATTATCTGAACAAGGTTCTCGGATACGTGATTATCCTGGGAGCGATCGGACTGATCATCGTGGTATTGATTCCGATTTTCTTCAACGGGATGTTCGGCGCGCAGGTTTCCTTCGGTGGAACCTCCATCATCATTATTGTCGGCGTTATCCTGGAGACATTAAAACAGATTGAATCCCAGATGCTGGTACGCAATTACAAGGGATTCCTGACGGATTAAATTTGAGGTGTACTTTCCCTCGGTCATGCAAAAGAGGTTCTGAACTTATTTTCGCATGTCCAGGGAAGGTGCACTCATGTGCGTTATATGTCAAAAACAGACGCGGAGAAATCAGCAAGCTATTCGAGAAATAAAAGGCAGTAGGGTATTTAAAGGGGTGGTACAGATTATGAAGATAGTCATGCTTGGAGCGCCGGGGGCCGGCAAGGGCACTCAGGCGAAGATGATTGCGGCTAAGTATCAGATTCCGCATATTTCCACAGGCGATATTTTTCGCTCCAATATCAAGAACGGCACGGAGCTTGGGAAAAAGGCGAAAGAATATATGGATCAAGGGCTTCTCGTCCCGGATGAGCTGACGGTGGGCCTTGTGATTGACCGACTTGCTCAACAGGATTGCCAGAAGGGCTATATCCTGGATGGTTTCCCGAGATCGATTCCGCAGGCGGAGGCTTTGACGGAAGCGCTCGCGAAGCGCGGTGAGAAGCTTGACTGTGCGGTCGATGTGGATGTGCCGGATAC
>CANQEB010000295.1 GCA_947594085.1 uncultured Lachnospiraceae bacterium
TTCGATTCCCGTAGGAGTCATTTATATGGTGCCATAGCCAAGAGGTAAGGCGCGGGTCTGCAACACCCTTATCCCCGGTTCAAATCCGGGTGGCACCTTTAAAAAAGTCCCGATTTCGGGACTTTTTGTGTGCTGAGAGATGTTGCATTGTTGTATTTGTTTTGCTTGATGTTGTACTTATCTTGCAGAATCCTTGATAATAAATGCCTGTTGGCACATTTCTTTGAATGCGTCGACTGATGACGGACGCTCAGACAAGCCCTCTCTTTCGGTAGATACTTCGCTCCAGACTCCGGAAGAAGAGCTGGTCAATCAAGATTCCCACGATCACGATAATGATCATCACGAGCATGACCTGGTTGATATCCGCGAGATTACGTCCAGTGATCAGTGTTTGGCCGAGTCCGATACATGTTGTCATGACTTCGCCAGACATGAGAGCTCTCCATGCGAATGACCAGCCTTGTTTTAGACCGGAGATTAGTTCCGGAAGGCAGGCATGCAAGATCACCTTGCGGTAGATTTGTTTTTGGTTTGCGCCCATGGTTAGCGCTGCCTTCTTGTAAATAGGTGGCACGTTGTGGATCGCGTTGTCTGTCGCGATCGCGATACTGAACGCAGATCCCATGACCACGACGAAGATGATCGCTTGCTCGGAGAGGCCGAACCACAGGATAGAAAATGGCACCCAGCAGACGCTGGGGAGTGTCTGCACACCCATCACGAACGGACGCATGTTCTGATGCAAAAAATGAAAATGCTCCATCAGGAAACCAAGCAGGGTGCCAACTGTGATTGAGATCAGGAAACCGATCATGCCGCGCAGAAGGCTGCTTCCGATAGCAGCAAGCAGGGTGCCGTTCTCAATGAGACGCAAGAGGCTTTTCCAGACCCCTACCGGAGATGGCATCGCGTAGGGCTTCCAGATGTCGAGCACATTGACGCCAACAAAATATAGAAGCTGCCAGAGAAGCAGGATGCCAAGCAGAAACAAGAGCTGCTGCAGCAATTTGTTTATTTTAGAATTAGATGCGCCTGATGTTTTCATAGGTCTTTTTGCACCTCCCCCAAGATCTTGCGGCGATATTCCACGAATGCTTCATCGTAGACATGACGAGGACGTTCCAGCTCGATGGGGAGAATGTCCTGCACACTGTCTGCGCCTGCGGAGGACAGTACGATGACACGGTCTGCCAGATAGACGGCTTCTTCCACGCTGTGCGTGATAAAGAAAATGGTCCGCCTGGTTTTCATCCAAATGTCCTGCAGTTCTGAGCGAAGGCGGTTGGAGGTCTGTTTGTCCAGCGCCGAGAAGGGTTCGTCCATGAGCAGAATTTTGGAATCGAGCGTCAGAGCTCTCGCCAGGGCGACTCTCTGCCGCATTCCGCCAGAAAGCTGGTGAATGGCATAGTCTCGGTAATCCTCAAGCTGCATGAGCTGAAGATATTTCATTGCTTTTTCTTCCTGCTCCTGTTTCGGGATTCCGGCGATCTCCATGCCGAATTTTACATTTTGGATAACATTCAACCACGGAAAAAGTGCGTGCTCCTGAAACATGACCACGCGATCGGCTCCAGGGCCTGTGATCGGGACATCGTCCAACAAAATTTGCCCGGAGGTTGGTTGCTCCAGACCGGCTATGAGGTTGAGGAGCGTGCTCTTGCCGCACCCGCTCTTTCCGACCACACAGACGAATTCGCCGTCCTTGATTTCCAAGTCAACATTCCGGACAGCATCCTGCCCGGAATCCTGAAAGGTTTTTGTTACGCTTCTTAAAGTTAATGACATGATAATAATCTCCATTCCGCCGCTTTTTAGCTGGCAGTACAATAGTGACGAAAAAAGTAATCAGGCTGGCAGCACAGCTCAGGTGCCGGTATACCGTCTAGCGCTCTGTGAAAAGGTTTTCAAAGCTTTCCAGAATGAATCCCTGCTCCAGAGAAATGTCCGCAAAATCTTGCATCGCTTCCTCGCTGACCTCGTCAGAGAAAATGATTCGTTTGAAGGCGCCCTCGAGGATGGACGGTTCGAGAGATTTTCCGGTTGCCGCGTTCAGCTCTTCGTTCACGACGGAAGCCGCTTCATCTGTATTTTCGAGCAAGAGCGAGGTGGTCTCAATATGCTTTTCGTAGAACGTGTCGACAATGTCCGGATGCTCTTCCAAAAATTCGTTGCGAACGACTACGACAGTCACCGGGTAGTCGCCGCCCTTGTAAACCTCATCGTAATCCAAGACGATCTCGGCTCCTCCGGCGAGCAGGGTAGCGCCCCAGGGCTCCGGGACGAGTGCCGCGTCAATGTTGCCCTGATCCATCATGTTCAGAACGTCCGCGTTTTCGACGGCGGCAACGGTGACGGTTCCACCTTGGTCTACAGGCGCGAGTCCGTTGTCGGACAAAAGCTTGAGCAGGCATAGATGCTGGGTGTTTCCGAGCTGCGGAATCGCGACCGTCTTTCCGTCGAGATCGGCAACCGATGAGATTTCGGCATCTGCAGATTTCACGAGGATTGCACCGGCCTGTGCAGCGCCGCACAGAACCGTTACATCGCCCTCAGAGCGCACATTTGCGGTAATGGCTGGGACCGGTCCGATGTATCCGATGTCGATATCCTCCGCAAAGAGCGCCTCCACCTCTGCTGGGCCTGCGTTAAAAGCGGTCCAATTGATTGTTACATCATCAGGAAGCGCATCCTCTAATGTACCCTGTGCTTTCATATAGAGAGCCTGCGCATGGGTCACATTGTTAAAGTAGCCGATATTCACTTCCGTGTCTTTTGCGGCTGCCGTGCTGGATGCGAGAATGACAGCCAAGCTGGTCAAGCTGATTGCCAGAGATGTTTTTTTCCAAATTTTCATTATATTCACACTCCTCTCGTATAATAAGCCTATGCCCTAGATATACAGGGGATTAGGCTTATTCTTTTTGTGCGTATAGAGGGCTCAGTCAT
>CANQEB010000296.1 GCA_947594085.1 uncultured Lachnospiraceae bacterium
GGCCGGGGAGCCGGGGACCGGGAACGTAACGGCCGGACAGGAACAGAGGGTACCGGCGGAAAGGAGACGGGCATGTGGCTGAGACTGGAAAACGTATCCTTCCGCTATCCGGGGGCAGAGAAGGACACGATTCACGAGCTGGACCTGACGGTACACGCCGGAGAAAAGCTGGCGGTCGTCGGCCTGAACGGCGCCGGAAAGACTACGCTGGTGAGGCTTCTTTGCGGACTGTTCGATCCAACGAAAGGGCGGGTGCTTTTAAACGGCAGGGATATTCGGGACTTCAACCGCCGCGAATACTACGGGCTTTTCAGCGCGGTATTTCAGGAGTTTTCTATTCTGGATGTGACGGTTGCCGAGAACATTGCCCAGACAAACCGGCAGATCGATTACGATAAAATCCGAGATTGTATTGAAAAAGCGGGCCTTGCGAAAACGATCGCCGAACTGCCCGACGGCCTTGACACCCATGTCGGCCGGGAGGTCTATCTGGACGGAGTGCTGTTCTCCGGAGGACAGACTCAGCGTCTGATGCTGGCCCGCGCGCTGTACAAGAATGCTCCCATCCTCATGCTGGACGAACCGACCGCCGCTCTCGATCCCATCGCGGAGAACGACATTTATCTGAAATACAACGATATGACGGCAGGGAAGACCTCAGTATTTATTTCCCATCGACTTGCCTCAACCAGATTCTGCGACCGGATCATTTTCCTGGCGGAAGGCCACGTCGCGGAGGAAGGCACCCACGAGAGCCTGCTGGCGGCAGAGGGCGAATACGCGAAGCTCTTCGAGGTGCAGAGCCGCTACTATCAAGAGGGAAAGGAGTTCTGATGATGGATAGGAACGAATTTTCAGATAAGCGCGGTATAACTCGGAAAGGAAAGGAGTTTTGACAATGGAAAAGAAAGCGGAAGAAAAGAAAGCTGTGATAAGCCATGCGCTCTCCGTACATCTGCGTGCGGCGAAGCTGCTTCACAAGATAAACCCGAGATACTTTCCGGTCCTGACGCTCCACGCGCTGGTCGCCGCCCTGACGCCTTATCTCGCGGTATTTTTCTCGGCGCAGATCTTAAGGGAGCTGGCGCTTGCGCGCCGCCCGGAGGTTCTATGGAAGTGGGTAGCCGCGGGCGTGCTGTGCACCGGAGCGTTTGCGGTCCTGAAAGCGCTTTTGTACCAGCGCAGCGAAACGCTCACCGACGACCTGTACGGCCGCAAGGAGATCCTCTTTGCGCAGAAAATGTTTTCGATGGATTACGCCGATATGGATAAGCAGGAGAATCACGATCTCCGCTCGCAGATTGGTCAGAACGAAAATTGGGCGAGCTGGGGGCTTATGCGCACCCCGGATCTGTATGAAAACGGCTTGCAAAGTATGATCGGCATCCTGAGCGGCATCGCCCTGACGGTAAGCCTGTTTACCTCGCCCGTTCCTCAGACCGCGGGAAGGCTTGTGATTCTGAACAGTCCGCTGTTTATTCTGGCGCTGGCGGCTGTTCTGGTGTTGGTCAGCCTGTTTGCCGGCGCCTGCAATGTCCGTGTGATCGCCTACTGGGGCAGCGCGGCCGGGGAGGCTACCTTTGGGAACCGTTTGTTCGGCTTCTTCGGCTTCATCGGTCTGAAGAAAGAGCGTGGGACAGATATTCGGATGTACAATCAGCAGAACCTCGTTAGCGCCTATTGGGACAAAAACCTGGCGTTTGGCGCGGATGGCTCTATCGCAAAGAAGGCGAGAGGGCCACTGGGGATTTTTCAGGGTCTCGGGACGGGTATTACTGCGGCCATCACAGGTTTTATTTATGTGTTCACTTGCCTGAAAGCATGGGCAGGCGCTTTCGATGTGGGCAGCGTTACCCGGTATGTGGGAGCTGTGACGGCGATGGCGGGCAGTGTTTATGAGCTGACGAACCTGTTCGGATTTCTTAGGACGAACGCCGAATATCTGGATACGACCTTCGAGTTTCTGGATATTCCCAACAAGATGTATCAGGGAAGCCTGACTACGGAAAAGCGTTCCGACCGGCAGTATGAGGTGGAGTTTCGGAATGTCTCGTTTCGCTATCCCGGCTCTGAGCTCTGGGCGCTGAAAAATGTCAGTATGAAGTTCAAGGTCGGGCGGCGGCTGGCGATTGTGGGAGAGAACGGCAGCGGCAAGACAACCTTTATCAAGCTGCTGTGCCGTCTGTACGATCCGCAGGAGGGGCAGATTCTTCTGAACGGGATTGACATCCGCAAGTACAGTTATCGCGATTACATGGACATCTTCTCCATCGTGTTCCAGGATTTCCAGCTGCTCTCTCAGCCTTTGGGCAGCAACGTGGCGGGCCGCGTGGATTACGATGAAGCGAAGGTTCGAAGAGCCTTGGTTGACGCGGGCTTCGGCGAGCGCCTGGCGACTCTGCCCGACGGGCTGGATACCCAGCTGTACAAGGATTTTACGGAGGACGGCGTGGAAATCTCGGGCGGTGAGGCGCAGAAGATTGCGATTGCCAGGGCGCTTTATAAGAACGCTCCGTTTATTATTCTGGACGAGCCGACCGCGGCACTCGACCCGATCGCGGAGGCAGAGATCTACAGCAAGTTTGATGAGATCGCCGGCGACAAGACCGCGATCTACATCTCGCACCGGCTTTCCTCCTGCAAGTTTTGTGATGAGATCGCTGTGTTCCACGAGGGCCGTATCGTTCAGATGGGGACGCACGACGAGTTGGTCGCCGACGAGAGCGGAAAATACTATGAGCTCTGGCACGCGCAGGCGCAGTATTATACAGAGCAATGAGAACAGAGAGTTCCGGGGAAAAAGTGCTTGTCAAACATGAAAAGATATGGTATGATGCAAAAGGTTGTTAAGACGCTATGTGCCGATGTGGCTCAATTGGCAGAGCAGCTGATTTGTAATCAGCAGGTTATCGGTTCGAGTCCGATCATCGGCTTT
>CANQEB010000297.1 GCA_947594085.1 uncultured Lachnospiraceae bacterium
TGGGATTGATGCGGCAAGTGCAATCCGTACCGCGTCCTTTTTCTTGTTCCCGCGCATCCGCTCCTGCTTGTAGCGCGTCGTCATCAGGATCGCATAGTCTACCGTCGCGCCGAGCTGGATCGTGCTGATGCAGATCGGGGCGATGAACGGCAGGCTCTGTCCCAGATAATGCGGCAGCCCGAGGTTGATGAAGATCGCCAGCTCGATCACCGCGATCAGGATAAACGGCAGGGACAGGCTGCGTTCTACCAGCATGATGATCACGAAGATCGCGAGGATGGAAACCGCGTTTACCACCTGAAAATCATGGGCGGTCGTATCGATCATATCTTTCATGCACGGCGCCTCGCCGATCAGCATGCCGCCCTCATCGTAGCGCTTCAGAATCTCATTGAGCTTCTCGATCTGGACTCCCACCGCGTCGCTCGCCGGCTTATACTCCGAGTTGATCAGCAGCAGCTCCCACTTGCCGCTCTTGAGCATCTGCGTGAGCGAATCCGGCAAAATCTCCTCCGGCACGCGGGGCCCAAGCACGGACTCAAGGCCGAGCACATACTTGACACCGTCCACCTGCTCCATCTCCGCCGTCATCTCGCGGACGGACTTTGCGGGCAGGCTCGCGTCGACCAGCAGCATGTGTGTGGAGGCGATGTCAAAATCCTCCGAGAGCTTGCGGTTCGCGGTCACGTACGGGATGCCCTCCGGCAGGCACTTGCCCATGTCGTAATACACCTCGTCGTTCGTCTTACTGTAGCCGTAGAACGCCGGCGGGATCAGCAGGACAAAGACGATCAGAAATACCGGGAAGATCCGCACGACGCCCTTCGAAAAACCGCTCATATCCGGAAGCAGGGATCTGTGCCTGGTCTTCTGCAGCGGCTTGTCGAAAACAAGGATCAGCGCAGGCAGGACGGTCACGCTGCCGATCACGCCCAGCAGGACTCCCTTCGCCATGACGATGCCGAGGTCGCGGCCCATCGTGAAGGTCATGAAGCACAGCGCGATGAATCCGGCGATCGTCGTGATCGAGCTCCCTACAACAGAAGTCAGAGTTTCCTTGATCGCGACCGCCATCGCGTCGTTCTTATCTTTTGTCTTCGTGCGCTGCTCGTTGTAGCTGTGCCACAGGAAGATCGAGTAATCCATCGTAACTGCGAGCTGCAGAACAGCCGAGAGCGCTTTCGTGATGTAGGAGATCTCTCCCAGGAAATAGTTGCTCCCAAGGTTGAGCACAATCATCATGCCGATGCTCGCGAGAAACACGAACGGGATCAACCAGCTGTCCAGGAAGATCAGCATGGCGACGCAAGCCATCAACACCGCGATCCCGACGTAGATCGGTTCCTCCTTTTCACACAGATCCTTGAGGTCGGTCACCAGCGCCGACAGTCCGGAGACGAAGCACTGTTCTCCCGTGATCTTCCGGATCTCCCGGATCGCGTCCATCGTGACATCGGAGGACGTCGATGTGTCGAAGAACACCGCCATCATCGTGGCGTTGTCTGTGTTGAACTCCCCGTAGAGCTTCTCGGGAAGAATCTCCATCGGCACCGACAGATCCGCGATGGAATCATACCAGAGCACCGACTCCACATGGTCGACCTGCTCGATCTTTTCCTTCAGAGCTGACACATTCTTCGCCGGCATATCCTCGACAATGACAAAGGAGAAAGCTCCCTTGCCAAACTCCTGCATCAGCTCCTCCTGCCCGATCACGGTCTCCATATCCTCCGGCAGGTAGTTGAGCATGTCATAGTTGATCCGCGTGCCCGCGATCCCGAATACCGACGGAATCAGCAAAAGCAGCGCGATGATCAAAACAGGAACACGGTACTTCACAACCGCTTTTGAAAAACGCATTACCTCCACACTCCTTTTTCCTCATAAAATTCCGCCTCGATCGTGTCCGGCTTCTGGTTCCGGATGATCCGGACGGTGCTGATCACCGTGTACAGATTCAGGATCCCCTCGGACAGAAGCGAAATGCCGAGCAGCACCGTCAGGATCTCTGCGCCCCGCGCGGAGTCGAATATGAGCGCCGCCCCGACTACTCCCGTGAGAATCGCCAGCGCCAGTACGAACCACCAGCCCCCGATCCCAAACTGTCTGGAATCCATCGCGATCTGAATCTTAAACAAGCCGTCCAGCAGGATCACAACGCCGATCACGATGCAGATGAAGTTCATAAAATTGTCCGGGCGGAACAGGACGACCAGCCCCAGAATGATCAGCAGGATGCCGAATTCCAGGTCATACTGGAACGCCAGCCGATACAAGTCCTTCGAGAAATAACCGATCAGCTTGATCACTCCGAAGGCCGCCATCGCCGCGCCGACGAAAATCCCGATCCCGGCCACGGACACCTCCGGCATCGCGATAAACAATCCGCCCGCGATGCAGAGCAGGACGGACATCACGATATATCCGATCTTCGCGATCCTCATGGGCGCCACAGAACGCATCTTCATAAAGCAAGACCTCCTTTTTCTAATCTGCTGTCATTATATCCGCGTCCCGCCGCGTTTTGCACAGACAGAAAAAGCCCCGTGCCTGATTTTTGGGCACGGAGCCGTGTAATGCCTAAATTGCAGAAAAATTTATGTCTGAAATACAGATCGGCAAATGCGCCTCGATCCGTCGGGAAATGACCGCTGCTGTTTACGCTTCCTCACAGCGGGAGAACATCTCCTCCACCATTCCCTTTTTGATCTCACACATGCGGTCCAGCATCGCGCGGATATCCTCGTGCATGCCCTTTCGCAGCCATCCCGACACAATGCCGAAGCACAGGCTCGCGAGATACTCCTTGATCACTGCAAGATCGCTCTTTCGGATCCTCCGGCCGCCCACGATCGCCGTCACGTAGGCGTCGGCCCGGATTTGCAGGAATCTGCCCCGCAGATCGGCCACGGCGGGGGCGGACACCGGG
>CANQEB010000298.1 GCA_947594085.1 uncultured Lachnospiraceae bacterium
GATGGGGATCGAGATCTCACTGTCCTATCTGGGGGAGAGTCTGCCTTATCAGGAGGTAGATTCCGACCAGCAGGGCATATCTTTTGTTGGAGCGCTCCGGCGAGGAGACGTATCGTCTGATCCATACTTCCGGTCCTGTGGCCGGTCAGCTTGCGCTGGATACGGATGAGATTGCTCTGGCGTCTGCCGGGGTGGAGAATCTGCTTTCTGTCACGCACGGGGGACTCGAGGATTATCTCGTACTTCAGCCCCTGCGTCTATACAATACCAATACACCTTTCTATGATCGAGGCTGGTATCTGGCCGGAGTGGAGACGCACGCTGCACTGTTCGGCATTAGCGACACGCTCTCTGGCGTGTTTGTTGTGGCAACCTTGTTCTCCTTGGCCGTGGCTGTCATTCTGGCTATCCTCCTGGTTCGACATGTGACCGGTCCCATTCGGAGGTTGTCATCTTGTATCCAGAACAGTCCGGAAAATCAACTGGGGACGTTCCCACCCAGTCGAATCGCTGAGGTGGATGAGTTGTATGATACGATTTGCCGTCTTACCGATCGGCAGAAACAGATCGAATATGATCTGCTGGAAGAGAAGGAACGATACCGTATGGCGCTTCAGAGCAGCTCGGATATTCTGATTTCCCACGATCTGGATCACGACCGGGCCGTATTCTATAACTTAGATGGGAGCGGCCGGGAAGAGATCAGGGAAAACCTTCTGACGAAAATGCACACGCGGGATTATATTCATCCGGACGACCGCCGGATTCTGATGGCACGGCTGTCCGAGGCGCGTGATGAGCTGTCCGTCTCCTTCCGGGTCGATTTTTCCGGGCAGGCGAAGGACTATCGCTGGTATGAATTGACCGGACGCATCTTGCCTGCAGCGGACGGGCGGCCGAGGACGCTCATCGGAGCGCTCCACAACATTCATGATCAGAAGCTGCAGGAGACTGCGGCTTACGAGTCCCTTCATCGGGATTCCCTCACCGGGCTGTATCGGCGCGCCTCAGGAGAAGATATCATCCGCAGCGGTATTCAGGGTGGTCATGGTGGCTGTCTGATTTTGTTGGATGTGCGCGGATTGGGAGAACTCAATCAAAGACTGGGCGTTGTGGCAGGCAACACGGTGCTTGAAGAGCTTGGACACCTTCTGCGAACCTGGCAGGAGACAGAGGCCAC
Organism: uncultured Lachnospiraceae bacterium; assembly: GCA_947594085.1. Taxonomy (GTDB): domain Bacteria; phylum Bacillota; class Clostridia; order Lachnospirales; family Lachnospiraceae; genus Choladousia. The sequence continues at coordinate 1,181 of CANQEB010000298.1, forward strand.
TGCACAGAGCGTGCTTTTGCGGCTGGGCGGTGACGAGTTCCTGTTTTGGCTGGAGAATTGGGACCGGTCTGCCGCGCAGCAGGCCGTGTCAGAGCTGTGCCATCGGGCGGAGTTGCTGTATGCGGATGGAGTATTCAGCGCTCGTTTTGCCTGTGGTTGTGCACAGGCAAAAGACGGAGAGAATTATCGCTCTCTGCTTGAGCGTGCGTGCAGGGCGCTTTCTGATGCAAAGTCTCAAAACGCTTCTCTCATCTGGGCCGAAGATGAAAGCACAGATTCTGCCGGGAGCAGTGCGGATTCTGTAGTAAGTGAAACTACAACTTTAGCTGAAAACGGGGATTCTGCGCGTATTGAGAACGTGATAACACCTATTGAGTATACGGCATCGACTTATAGGGGGATCCTTCCGTTGACCTTTGCCCTGTTTGACCGGGGCGGAGAGGTCGGCGCCGTACTGTCAATCCTCTTTCCGAAATTTGGCCGCGAGCTGGGTGTCTCTGACATTATTCTGTCCCAGGTGAGTCGGGACTTTTTCACGGTTGCTGTCGCCTATCAGTGGCACAGCACCGATGTCGCCACGCACCAGGAGGCGAATTGTGACACTAATGTTGCCGGGAGTTCGAAGACGTCTCGCATCGTTGGCGCTGCTGTGAATTCGGAGGCATCTCATCGCACTGACACTGCTTGGAATCCGGAGATGGATCGGGAGGTGTTCCACTTCCGGGCGGAAGAGTTTGCCGATCTGGAGGCAGAGCTGTGGCCGGATGAGCCAATGTATAGAAATGTCGAGGAGCTGAGCGCAAAGCAACGTCGCTTTCTTCGGGCTCCGGAAGGGCGAGATGGGTTTGCCTTCCCGCTGTACGACAGTGGCAGCTATATGGGTGCGCTTCTCTTCCTGTGGCAGCCAGGTGAGGAAGCTTATGCAATCACCGATAGGCAGAGAGGGCAGGTTCACGAGGTAGTTAAGGTCATTGAGGCCAATCTGAACCGCCAGCGATACGATGCCGCCAGCCGGGCGAAGAGTGATTTCCTCTCCCGGATGAGCCACGAGATTCGTACGCCAATGAATGCGATCATCGGCATGACTTACATTGCGAAGACACACACCGGGGACCAGAATGCTGTGTCTGCAGATCTGGACAAGATCGATCAGTCCTCCCAATATCTGCTTGGTTTGCTCAATGATATTCTGGATATGTCCCGGATTGAGAGCGGAAAGATGACCATAGAACATGTGCCGTTCGATCTGGCGCATCTGCTGGATGGAGTGGGAGATTTGATTCGTCCCCAGGCACAGGCCAAGAACGTCCAGTATATTTTAGATACTCGGCTCAGCCATCCGTGGGTGACGGGAGATACGCTGCATCTGAATCAGGTGCTCATCAATCTTTTGGGCAACGCAGTGAAATTTACCCCGGAGGACGGTTCTATCACATTGACTGTGAGGCAGGAGTCTGACGGAGGGGTACATTTCTCTGTAAAGGATACCGGCATCGGCGTCAGCCCGGAGAATCAGGAGCGCATCTTCCGCTCGTTTGAGCAGGCAGAGAAGAGCACGGGGAGGCAGTACGGTGGCACTGGTCTGGGCCTTGCCATCAGCAGCCGTCTTGTACGGATGATGGGCGGCGCGATCCAGCTCGACAGCGAGCCGGGCAAGGGCAGTGACTTCCATTTCACCATCATTCTGCCGGTCTGCCAGCCGCCGGAGGAGACCGGCAGAATGATGGTGAAATGGAAG
>CANQEB010000299.1 GCA_947594085.1 uncultured Lachnospiraceae bacterium
TGAAACCGCCGTGTACCGAACGGTACGCACGGTGGTGTGAGAGGACGGCGGCTAATCACCGCCTCCTACTCGATTCTTGCCCTTTTTTCCGCTTGCTTTCTGAAGATTCTTGTTCTCTTCGTCGATCTTTTTGGAGAGCTTGTCGCGCGTCCGCGCCCAGAAGCCCTTTTTCTTCTGCACAGTCTCAAGCGGTCCGCGCACGCCTTTGACTTCCATGATGTAGATGCCGCTGACGACGGCCTTGACTTCCTTTTTGACCGGGATCGTGTCAAAGATGGCGGCGTCGCTGACGAGCGTCATGATACGGGGGCCGACCTTCGCCTTGACAATCGGGAGTTTGGAGCGTCGCATCAGCTTCGGTGTCTGGTCGATCACCATCTGCGGAAGCCCCGATTCCTTGATCGGCATTCGTTTCTTGTCAATGATCAGCATCGAGATGGTCTGCTTGGCCGCCTCCATTTGCTCCTGCTGGGCGGCCTGCTTTTTCTGCATCTTGCGTCCGACGAAATAGAGGATGACAAGTGCAATGACGAGTACAAGAAGTATAATCAGTAAAACTTTGAGTGGTGTTGGCATATGTACCTCCGTGAAATCAATATTCTCTCGCAGCTTTCCGATCGGGTGCAGGAGAGCTGTTTTTTATTCTTCATTTTAGCATTCTAGCATTGTTTGGAAGAAAGTGCAATAATTCTTTGGGTTTTAATAAAATTATATTTGATAGTGCGAAATAGAAACTGGTGTGGTATAATTTAATCTAGATTATTGTTGAGAAGGAGACAGGCAATATGAGAAAAAGAAATTTATTTGTTATTCTTGCATGTTCAGTGTGTCTGACAATTTCCGGGATGGCATCTGTCGCTATGGCGGGCGAGACAGAGTCCGGCACGGAAGCGGTGACGGATGCTGAGGAAGCCAGTGCGGAGGAAGGTGCAGATGCTGAGGAGGCCGGTGCGGAGGAAAGTGCAGATGCTGAGGGAACCGACGCAGGTGAGGCGACTTCCGAGGAGAGCACTGAGGCCGAGACTGAGTTTACGGTTCCGGAGAGACCGGATTACAATGCCTCCGACTACGTGACGCTCGGACAGTACAAAGGACTGACGGTCGTCAAAGAGCCGATCAAGGTGACAGAAGAGGAGATTGACGAAGAGATCCTGACCGAGCTTCAGTATTCCGACGCGCTTGAGACGATCACCGAGGGTGTTGTGCAGGAGGGCGATATTGCAAATATCGATTATGAGGGAAAAAGAGACGGCGTTGCCTTCGATGGGGGCACTGCCGAGGGCTTTGATCTGACAATCGGTTCCCATCAATTCATCGACGGATTCGAGGACGGATTGATCGGTGTGGCAGTTGGCGATACGGTCGAGCTTCCGCTGACTTTCCCGGAGAACTACGGCAATGAGCTGGCAGGAGCAAACGTTGTATTCACAGTCACAGTCAACGAGATCAAGCGCGTTCCCGAGCTGACCGATGAGGTGGCGGGCAAGGTCACGGACGGAGAGTACAACGATGTGGCATCCTACCGTGAGAGTGTTCGCGCGCAGCTTGAGGCGACGAGAGAGCAGGAGCAGGAAACCATTGTCATGTCAGATCTCATGGCGCAGATTTCGAATACGAGTGAGATCACCGGTTACCCGCAGGAGATGATCGACTACAATGTTGCTTTGATGGAGCAGTATTACCGCAGCATGGCAGAGATGTACTCGATGAAGTTTGAGGATTTTCTTTCCTCCTATCTGGAGATGACACCGGAGGAATTCCAGAGCGAGGCGGTTCTGGCATGCCAGGAGATCATGCAGCAGGAGTTGTATCTGAAGGCGATTGCGGAGGCGGAAGGGATCGAGCTTAGCGATGAGGAGTACACAGCCGGTACAGAGCGCTATGCGCAGCAGTACGGGTACGGGACGGCGGAGGAGTTGATCGCGGCGAATGACGAGAGAGAGATCCGTATCAGCCTGCTGTTGGATAAGGTGTATGATTTCCTGATAGAGAATTCCAATGTTCTGGACGTGGAGCCGGAGACCGAGACGGAGAACATGACGGAGATCACTGCCGCGGAGCTTGCTCAGGAGGAATCAGAGACAGAGCAGGAAGAGAGCGAACGCTAACTTATGAAAGCGAAACTGATCGTGCTCCTTGGAGTATTCGGGGTTTCTTTTTCTGCGATCTTTGTGAAATATACGACCGCTCCGGCGGTCGTGATCGCATTTTATCGTATGTTTTTCGCTGCGGTGCTTCTGTCCCCGGTTGTGTGGAAAAGCTGTAGGGATGAGTGGAAGACGCTGGAAAAGAAGACTGTGCTGATGTGTGCCTTAAGCGGTGTGTTTCTTGCGTGCCACTTTTCGTTCTATTTTCAGTCGATCGCGTACACCTCGATCGCGTCGAGTACAGTGCTCGTGGATACAGAGGTATTTTTTGTCGCGATCGTGTCAATTCTGTTTTTGAAAGAAAAGATATCCCGGTCAGGCGCGTTCAGCATCGTATTGACCTTTGCGGGGAGTGTTGTGCTGGCCTTGAGCGACCGCGGTGCCGGCAGCAACGCGGTGTATGGAGATCTTCTGGCGGTGACAGGGGCATTCTTTGTGGCGCTGTACACGTTGATTGGGCGTGTGGAGCGCAGGAAGATGTCGACAACGCTCTACACGTTTCTTGTATATGGGACAGCTGCCCTGACGCTTGCAATTTTCTGCACGGCGACGAGGACGCCAGTTGTCGGTTATGAGCCGAAGAATTATGTGCTCGGACTGGGGCTGACCCTGTTCTGTACGCTGCTCGGACACAGCGTGTTCAGCTGGGGATTGAAATATCTGCCGGCGACATTTATCTCCACGGTGAAGCTCGGAGAGCCGGTGTGTGCGACCGTGCTGGGTGTTTTTCTATTCGG
>CANQEB010000300.1 GCA_947594085.1 uncultured Lachnospiraceae bacterium
GAGCGCGGCACAGACTGCACACTGGAATGGAATCCGGGAAATCATTTCAGGGATCCGGAATGGAGAATGGCGAAAGCGTTTGCCTGGGTGATGGAGAGAAAAATCTAGTACATGTTTTTGTGGTTATATATATGTTTGCAGCTGGAGGTTCTCCGGCGTGAATAAAACTGTGAAGAATTAATGAGAATACCGATTGCATTTGTACGGTTGAATTAACGTTTATCCAGATGCCAAGAGTGGCGCGTATGCGAATCGGGGCTATGCGGAGATCGTTGACTTCAGTGTTCTGGAGAAATACAGGCGCAGAGGAATTGGCGGCAAACTTATGGATCTTGCGGAACAGATCGCATTCTCTTATTCGGACGTGGTATACCTCGGAGTGGGACTGCACAGCGGATACGGAAACGCCCAGAGAATGTATGTCAAGCGAGGATACATTCCGGACGGGAGCGGCGTCTGGTATAAGGATCAGATCTGTGAGCCGTATCGTGATTGCTGTAATGACGATGACCTTGTATTGTACTTATCGAAACATATAAAGTAAATTTTAGGAAAAATTTGTCAACGACAGGTTGCGGAAAAGAACTTTGAAATTGGTGGCGAAAAAGTCTAAGGTTTTGTACAATAAGATCAGCAGGACGGAGGTGGACTTTTATGAAGTTATCTGAAAAATAGTAGGATTACGGAAAGCGAACGGAATGACTCAGGAAGAGCTTGCATTGAACTGGCCGGAATAGGAGCGAATATGAGAAAATGTACACCCGGAACTGATTGAAAAAATCGGTACCGGGTGTGTTGTATCTGGCTATGCGTTCGATGCCGCTGCCTCAGCCTTCGCTTCTGATCCTGCCGCTGCGTCTGCTTCTTTCAGCCGCTTCTGCGCGGTGGAGAGCATCAGCTTGATGCGGTTGAGCTGGTTGACTTCGCTGGCGCCGGGATCGTAGTCGATCGCGACGATGTTCGAAAGCGGGTACTGGCGGCGCAGTTCCTTGATGACGCCCTTGCCGACCACATGATTCGGCAGGCAAGCGAACGGCTGCGTACAGACGATGTTGTTGACGCCGGAGTGGATCAGCTCGAGCATCTCGCCGGTCAGGAACCAGCCCTCGCCGGTCTGGTTGCCGAGTGAGACGATGTCCTTCGCCATGTCGCCCAGACGCCAAATCTGTGTGGGCGGATCGAAGTGAATGCTCTTCTCCAGCTCCGCGGTGGCCGCGGAACGAAGCTTCTCGAGAACATAGATTCCGAAATTCGCGATCATCGCGGATTTTTTCTTTGTCCCGAGGTACTCGCTCTTGAAATTCTGATTGTAGAAGCAGTAGAGCAGGAAGTCCATCAGATCCGGCACGACCGCCTGCGCGCCCTCTGATTCGAGAAGGTCGACCAGATGGTTGTTTGCCGCCGGCATAAATTTCACGAGGATCTCGCCGACCACGCCGACCTTCGGCTTCTGCTCGTCAGTGATCGGGAGAGTGTCGAAATCGTGGACGATCTCACGGCACATCTTCTTGAACGCGGTGTAGGACGGCTTGCCGGAGACAAACTCGCAGCAGCGGTCCTCCCAGCGATGGAAGAGCGCGTTCGCAGATCCCAGTTCCTTCTCATACGGGCGCATGCGGTAGAGGCAGCGCATGAAAATATCGCCGAACACGAGCGCGAACATGCAGCGCTTGATGAGCTGATAGCTGAGCGTGAAGCCGGGATTGCTCTCGAGGCTGCTCAGGTTCAGCGAGATGACCGGGACGTTCGGGATGCCGGCCTTCTGCAAGGCACGGCGGATGAAACCGACGTAGTTCGACGCGCGGCAGCCGCCTCCGGTCTGCGTCATGATCACGGCCGTTCGGCTCAGGTCATATTTCCCGGAGAGCAGAGCGTCCATCACCTGTCCGACCACCATCAGGGACGGATAGCAGGCGTCGTTGTTGACGTACTTCAGACCGGTATCGATCGCCTTGCGGTTGTCGTTCCTCAACAGCTCAATATGATATCCGCTCGCGTTCATCGCCGCCTCCAGCATGCGGAAGTGGATCGGAGACATCTGCGGGCAGAGGATCGTGTACTCCTTGCGCATCTCTTTCGTGAAGATGACACGGTTGATGTTCGCCGGGACGATCCTGCGCGGTTCCAGGTCATGCTGTGTGCGCACGCGGATCGCGGCGATCAGGGAGCGTATGCGGATCTTCGCGGCTCCCAAATTATTGACCTCGTCGATCTTCAGGCAGGTGTAGATCTTGCCGGAATTCGAGAGAATATCGTTGACTTCGTCCGTCGTGACCGCGTCCAGTCCGCAGCCGAAGGAATTCAGCTGAATCAGGTCGAGATCTTCGCGTGTTTTGACAAAGTTTGCCGCTGCATAGAGACGGCTGTGGTACATCCACTGGTCGAGCACCATCAGCGGACGCTCCACCGGGCTCAGATTGGAGATCGAGTCCTCGGTCAGCACCGCCATACCGAAGGAATTGATCAGCTCCGGGATGCCGTGGTTGATCTCGCCATCGATATGGTAGGGGCGGCCCGCGAGCACGATCCCGTGGCGGCCGGTCTCCTCAAGATATTTCAAAGTTTCCTGTCCTTTCTGATACATCGCCTCGCGCGTGTGGGCGAGCTCCTCCCAGCCGGCCTTCGCCGCCGCCGCGACTTCGCTTGCCGGAATGTCCGGGAACGCGTCTTTTAAGCGGCTTGTCACCGTATCCAGATTCGTGAACGCGATAAATGGATTTTCGAAGCGAATGGACGGATCGCGCAGACCTTCCACATTGTTCTTGATGTTCTCCGCGTACGAGGTGACGATCGGGCAGTTGTAGTGGTTTGGCGCGTCCGCGAATTCCGTGCGCTCATACGGGATGCACGGATAGAATATGTACTTGATGCCCTTGC
>CANQEB010000301.1 GCA_947594085.1 uncultured Lachnospiraceae bacterium
ATCCTCGACGAGCCGACTTCCTCGCTCGACGAGCAGGAAGTGGAGAAGCTCTTCGGCCTGATGCGCGATCTGAAGGCAAAGGGCGTGGGCATCATTTTCGTCACGCATTTCCTGGATCAGGTGTACGAGGTGTGCGACAAGATCACGGTGCTGCGTGACGGCAAGCTGGTGGGAGAGTACGAGATTGAGAATCTCCCCCGCGTGCAGCTGGTCGCCAAGATGCTCGGCAAGGAACTCGACGACATGGCCGACATTCGCTCCGACAGCGACGTGTATGTGGAGAAGGACAATTCCGCTCCGGTCTTCGAGGCGCAGGGACTTCAGAGCAACGCCGGCATCAAGCCGTTTGATTTCTACATAAAGAAAGGCGAAGTGAACGGGTTCACCGGGCTGCTCGGCTCCGGCCGAAGCGAGTGCGTCCGCGCGATCTTCGGCGCGGACAGGGTAATCGGCGGCACGGTGAAGAAGAACGGCAAACAGGTCAAGATTTCCAAGCCGATCGACGCGATGAAGAACGGCATCGCCTATCTGCCGGAGGACCGCAAGGTGGACGGCATCGTCGGAGACCTGTCCGTGCGCGACAATATCGTACTCGCGCTGCAGGTGCTGCAGGGCTTTTTCAAGCCGTTCTCTAAGGCGAAAATGTATGAATTCGCGGATGAATACATCAAGCTGCTCGAGATCAAGACCGCCTCGGCGGACACGCCGATCAAGTCGCTCTCCGGCGGCAACCAGCAGAAGGTGATTCTCGCCCGCTGGCTGCTGATGCATCCGGAGTACCTGATCCTCGACGAGCCGACGCGCGGCATCGACATCGGCACGAAGATCGAGATTCAGAAGCTGGTGCTCAAGCTGGCGTCGGAGGGCATGAGCGTCACGTTCATCTCCTCAGAGACGGACGAAATGCTGCGGACCTGCTCCAGGCTTGTCGTCATGAGAGACCGCAAGGTCGTGGGCGAGCTCTCCGGCAGCGACCTGACGCAGAACAAGATTATGAGCACGATAGCGGGAGGTGAGGCAAATGAGTGATACGAAAAAGAAAACAGGCGCGGCCGGGCTGTTCACCAGGCTGCTGCGGAACCAGATCTTTATTCCGCTCGCGGCGCTGCTGCTTCTTGTCATTGTCAATCTGATCGCCGGGCCTTCGTTTTTCAAAATTACTTACAGTGCGAACAACGCGGGAGACATGATCTTTTCGGGTTATCCGGTCACGATCCTGAATTTCGGTTCTGAGCTGGCGATCCTGGCGATCGGCATGACGCTGGTGACGGCGGCTTCCGGCGGACAGGACATCAGCGTGGGCTCCGCGATCGCGATCGCGGGTTCCGTGATCCTTCGCGTGCTCTGCGGCAACGCCGGTTCCCATCCGAAGACCATGCAGGCGCCGATCATCGTGGCGTTTCTGATTGCCTGCGTTGTGATGATGCTCTTCGGCGCGTTCAACGGCATTCTGGTCGCGTGTTTCCGCATCCAGCCGATGGTCGCGACACTGATCCTCTACACGGCCGGACGTTCGATCGCGGCCTGGATCAACAACAACGAGCTTCCGATCATTGACGATCCGGAGTTCGCATACTTCGGAGGGTTCATTCCCGGAATTCCGATTCCCACGCCGATTTTTATCGCGGCGATCTGTATGATCGTGACGGCGCTGGTGCTGAAGTTCACGACGCTCGGACTCTACACGCAGGCGGTCGGTATCAACGAGAAGTCCGCCCGCTTAAACGGTCTGAACCCGACGTTCATCAAGTTCCTGAGCTTTGTGATCCTTGGGCTGTGCGTGGCGGTGGCAGGCTTCATCAAGGTGAGCCGTCTCTCGACGATCAATTATTCTATCATCGCGAAGGATATTGAGATGGACGCGATCCTCGCGGTCGCCCTGGGCGGCAACGCATTGAGCGGCGGTAAATTCAGCATGGTGGCGTCGATCCTCGGCGCTTATGTCATCCAGTTCCTCACGCAGACGCTCTACCGCTTCAAGGTGCCTTCGGACGCCCTTCCGGCGTACAAGGCGGTCGTTGTGATCATTCTGGTCGTGGCGAGCGCTCCTATGGTGAGAGAGAAGATTTCTTCCCTTTGGAAGAGCCGCAAAGCGCATGCAAAGGAGGTCGGTTGACATGAAAAATAATAAGAAAAAGCTTTCGGACTCCAATCTCCTGCTGACGATCACGGTCGTGATCTTCTTTGCGATGTACATCGGCGCGATCCTGTTCCTCAAGGGCGGGTTCCTGCGTCCGCAGGCGTTCCTGACTATGCTGAATTCAAACGCGTCTCTGATCATCCTGTCATGCGGCATGAGCCTTGTCATGATCACGGGCGGTATCGATATCTCCCTCGGCGGCCAGATGGCGCTGATCAGCATGTGCTGCGCGGTCTATCTGGACGAGATGGGCGGCAATGTCTTCGTGTCGATTCTGATCGCCCTGGCGATCGGTATAGCGTTCGGCGCGTTTATCGGTTATCTGGTGGCCTATCTGGACATCCAGCCCTTCATCGTCTCGCTGGCCGGCATGTTCTTCGCGCGCGGCATGACGACGATCGTGCGCACAGCCCCGTTCAACGTGGCAAATGAAGCGTTTACCGCATTGAGGCGGACGAGAATCATTGTTCCGGGACTCGGCAGCGTGAACCGCAGGGGAAACTATGTGGACGCCTACATTGAGATCGGCGTGATCGTCGCGCTGCTCGTGGTGGTGCTGATGTTCATCCTGCTCAAGTGGACGAAGCTCGGCCGTGCGTTCTACGCGGTCGGCGGAAACAAGCAGAGCGCGCTGATGCTCGGCATCAACGTGAAGCGGACGAAATTCCTCGCGCATCTGCTCTGCGGACTGCTGGCGGGCATCGGCGGCTATGTGCTGTTTA
>CANQEB010000302.1 GCA_947594085.1 uncultured Lachnospiraceae bacterium
ACGAGAAGGCCGTGTCGAATGTGATCAATGAGCTCTCGATGAAGGGGGCGAACGTCATCTTCCAGAACGCTCACACGTCGGGGCACGCCTGCCAGGAGGAGATCAAGCTGATCTATTCGCTGGTGAAGCCGAAATATTCGATCCCGGTACACGGTGAATACCGCCATATGAAAGCACAGGCGGCTTTGGCCGAGGGCCTGGGGATTGGCAAAGATCATATTTTCATCCTGAAGACCGGGGATGTGTTGGAGATCGGAGAGGACAGCGCGAAGATCGTCGATCACGTGCAGACCGGTGCGATTCTCGTGGACGGACTTGGCGTCGGAGATGTGGGAAATATCGTTCTGCGTGACCGGCAGCATCTGGCGGAGGATGGGATTGTGATCGCGGTGCTAACGCTGGAGCGGCATACCGGGCAGATTCTCGCGGGGCCGGATATCGTGTCGCGGGGCTTTGTGTATGTGCGCGAGGCCGAGGAGCTGATGGAGGAAGCTCGCAGTGTGGTCGAGGAGGCGATGGACGCTTGCAATGCTCATCATGTGACGGATTGGGCGAAGATCAAGAATTCGATCCGGGATTCTCTGAGCGATTTCCTATGGAAGCGGACGAAGCGCCGTCCGATGATCCTGCCGATCATCATGGAAGTGGAATGAAGAGGAACAGGATCATGGCAGAAGCAGGATGGCAGGAAGACAGAGACGCTACAGGCAAGCTGCGGCGCAGACAGAATTCCACATGGAAGAAATAGAGTGAAGCATATGAACAAGATGGAGAAATGTACCGAGGACCTGATCCAGTGCATCATTGAGAGCGATGAGTATCGGCAGTTCCGTGAACTGCGGGACAAGGTGCAGGAGGAGCCGGAGCTGCGGCAGCAGATCAATGATTTCCGGCTGCACGTGTTTGAGACGCAAAATTCTCAGGAGCCGCTTGACATGTATCAGGAGCAGAACCGCCTGTGCAATGATTACGAGGAGTTTCGGAAAAATCCTCTCGTGAACGGCTTCCTGCTCGCGGAGCTCAGGGTGTGCCGCATGGTGCAGAAGATCACGGGCGCGATCGTGGGCGCGGTTGATATCGATTCCGACGATGTAGTGGATAGAATCCGGATATAGACGATAAGACAAGCAGCGACGTGGTGGAGAGGATCAGGATATAGATGATAATTGATGAACGGATGGCAGTCTACATCAATTCTCTGGATACCGGGAATGGGGTGTTTCTGGATGAGTTGGAGCGAGAAGCGATCGCGCGGGAGATCCCGATCGTCCGACAGGACATGCAGAGCTTTCTGAAAGTGCTTTTGGCGATGCAGGCCCCGAAGCGCATTCTGGAGGTGGGGACGGCCATCGGCTTTTCCGCGCTTCTGATGGCGCAGAACACCGCACCGGACTGCCGGATCATGACGATCGAGAAATATGAGAAGAGAATCCCGCAGGCGAGGGCGAATTTCGCGGCTGCGGGAATGGAAGGCCGAATTACGCTTCTGGAGGGCGATGCGCTCGAGGTGATGCGTAGCCTTTCAGAGCCATATGACTTGATTTTCATGGACGCGGCGAAGGGACAGTACATTCATTTTCTGCCGGATGCGCTGCGGCTGTTGCGCGTGGGCGGTGTGCTCGTCTCGGACAACGTGCTGCAGGATGGGGATATCATTGAGTCACACTATGCCGTCGAGCGGAGAAATCGCACGATATACAAGCGGATGCGGGAGTACCTGTACGTGCTGAAGCACACGGACGGGCTGCTGACCTCGATCGTCGCGGTCGGCGACGGCGCGGCGGTGACGGTGAAACTAAGGGATGAAATACAAATTGCAGCTGAGGAATAAAATGCCGCAGAGAATTATACTGGATGTCTCGGCGTATCATTGAGATAAGTAAACGGGATGCGGAGTAAATGACATGCAGTTTGGAGGGGCAATGAACGGAACGGGAAGACATCCGGAGCTTTTGATACCGGCGAGCAGCCTCGAGGTGCTCAAGACTGCCGTGATCTTTGGCGCGGACGCCGTGTACATCGGTGGCGAGGAGTTTGGCCTGCGCGCCAAGGCGAAGAATTTTTCCATGGAAGAAATGGCGGAGGGGATCGCGTTCGCGCACGCGCACGGGGTGAAGGTGCATGTGACGGTCAATATTCTCGCGCACAATTACGACTTGGAGGGCGTGAAAGTGTACCTGCAGGAGCTTCGGGAGCTGCGCCCGGATGCGCTGATTATCGCGGATCCGGGAATTTTTATGCTCGCGAAACAGATCTGCCCGGAGATCGAGCGCCATGTCAGCACGCAGGCGAACAATACGAACTATGAGACATACCGCTTCTGGTGGGAGCTCGGGGCGAAGCGTGTCGTCTCGGCGCGGGAGCTGTCTCTTGCAGAGATTCGGGAGATCCGTGACAATATTCCGGCGGAGATGGAGATCGAGAGCTTCGTGCACGGGGCGATGTGTATCTCGTATTCGGGGCGCTGCTTATTAAGCAATTATTTCACGGGCCGAGACGCGAACCAGGGTGAGTGCACGCATCCTTGCCGCTGGAAGTATGCGGTGGTCGAGGAGACCCGCCCCGGAGAGTATCTGCCGATCGAGGAGAACGACCGCGGCACGTTCCTCTTTAATTCCAAGGATCTTTGCATGGTGGAGCACCTGCCGGACATGATCGCGGCCGGGATTGACAGCCTCAAGGTCGAGGGGCGTATGAAGACGGCGCTGTACGTGGCGACGGTGGCACGCACCTACCGGAAGGCGATCGACGATTTTCATGAGGATCCGGCGCTTTACGAGAAGAATATGGCTTGGTACCGGGCGCAGATCGGAGGCGGTGAAGGCCTCGGAGTCCACGAAGGCATCCCAGACGCAGAG
>CANQEB010000303.1 GCA_947594085.1 uncultured Lachnospiraceae bacterium
AGCGTGAAGCCCCCCTCAAGATGAGATATCCGAGACCCCTTGGAGAAGACGAGGTAGATAGGGCAGAGGTGGAAGTGTGGCAACGCATGGAGCTGACTGCTACTAATCGGTCGTATGCTTATCCAAAGTGGAAGGGCAAGGGAGAGAGAAGGATGTGAGGAAGGTTTCTGTATGTGGTTTTGAGGGTACGTCAAGTGCTCATAGCGAGGCCCAGTGGCTCAGTTGGTTAGAGCGCCGCCCTGTCACGGCGGAGGTCGAGAGTTCGAGTCTCTTCTGGGTCGTTTTTCTTTGGTACGAGGGGTCTTAGCTCAGCTGGGAGAGCATCTGCCTTACAAGCAGAGGGTCACAGGTTCGAGCCCTGTAGGCCCCACTTCAAAGAGAAAATAGTAAGTATTCAGACGCCGATATGGTTGGATCGTAATTAATAGCATTGCTGATTAGTTACAGGAGAAAAATGCCGATGTGGCTCAATTGGCAGAGCAGCTGATTTGTAATCAGCAGGTTATCGGTTCGAGTCCGATCATCGGCTTTCCATTATTATCAGGAATAAATGATTATGGATGGGTTCCCGAGTGGCCAAAGGGGGCAGACTGTAAATCTGTTGTCGACGACTTCGAAGGTTCGAATCCTTCCCCATCCACTCACTGATTTGTTTCAGTGAATAAAACTTCATATCGCGGGGTGGAGCAGTCTGGAAGCTCGTCGGGCTCATAACCCGAAGGTCGTAGGTTCAAATCCTACTCCCGCAACTCGGTAGCATTCATTACAGAATCTATCGTACATTATGCCCAGATAGCTCAGTTGGTAGAGCAGAGGACTGAAAATCCTCGTGTCGCTGGTTCGACTCCGGCTCTGGGCATGCTGTTTATTTACGGAGAAGAAATTCTTCCAGCAAAAGCAAAACTACATTTCCGTTCCGTAAGTAAAACAGATGGGATATTAGCTCAGTTGGTAGAGCACTTGACTTTTAATCAAGTTGTCGGGGGTTCGAATCCCCCATGTCTCATGAAGAGCATCGTTCTTATGGTCGATCAAATGCCGGGAACGATGCTTTTTGGTTTATATGTATTGCAGCTTGGGTACCGTAGATTCAGCGCATATCATTTTTCTAGGTTGTGGCATACATAGGAAAAATATAGATATTTTAAAATACATGTTTAGAAAAGGAATCATGTTAGCATCAGAAAAACGGGGTGAGAGCATGATTTCATATGAAAATTTCTGGAAAACAATCGGAGAAAAAAGGATTTCGACATACGCGCTGATTTACAAACATGGTATCATGCCGTCGGTGATCCAGCGGCTCCGGGACGGTCGGCCGATCACGACAAAGACGCTGAATACTCTTTGCGCGGTGTTGGATTGTAAGGTATCGGACATTATAGAGTTTCTTCCGGAAGAGGAGGAAAGCGAGGACTATTCTCCCAAGCATTGAGGAGGGCTTATGAGACTTTTAGCGGTAATCGACATGCAGAATGATTTTATCGACGGTGCGCTCGGCACACCGGAGGCGGTGCAAATCGTGGGAAAGGTGCGCGCGAAAATTGAAGAATACCGGGCGCGCGGCGGCCAGATCGTCTTTACGAGAGACACGCATCCGGAGAATTATCTGGAGACGCAAGAGGGGAAAAAGCTTCCTGTGAAGCATTGCATCAAGGGAACGTCTGGCTGGGAAATTTCAAAGAAGGTGTACGAGAAGGGCTGCCCGGTGATCGACAAGCCTTCGTTCGGCTCGCTTGAGCTTGCCGAGTACGCGGCGGGTATTGCGGATCTGGAGGAGATTGAGGTGATCGGGCTCTGCACAGATATCTGCGTGATCTCGAATGTGATGATCCTAAAGGCAAAGCTGCCGGAGATTCCGATCGCGGTGGACGCATCCTGTTGTGCGGGCGTGACGCCGCAGAGCCACGCGAACGCGTTGGAAGCGATGAAGATGTGTCAGATAGAGGTGCGTCAAAAAGAAGATAACCATTCTGAACGTTAGGATAAAAGGCTTGGGAAGCTGTTATCGCAAAGCAGAGAGGAGTTCAATGTGGGATTCTGGATTTTTATGCTGATCATGGTTTTGCTCATTCCATTGATGATGATCGGATTCGGCAGGTTGTTCCTGAAAAAAGCGCCGGGGACGATCAACGCGGCTTTCGGTTATCGGACTTCCATGTCGATGAAGAATAAAGATACCTGGGAGTTCGCGCACAGGTATTGCGGCAGGCTGTGGTTTTATGGCGGGCTGGCCCTGTTGCCGTTGTCTGTGATTCCTTTATTATTTGTGCTTCATAAAGGCGCAGACGTTGTGGGAAATGTGGGCGTGGTCATTGAAATTGTTCAGCTGGTGCCGTTGATCGGATCGATCATTCCGACAGAGATAGCGCTTCGGAAGAATTTCGACCGGAACGGCGGGCGGCGGCAGATGACAGAGGCAAAGGAGAGCGGGAAATCGTAAAACGGTTTCCTGCTTTTTATATTAAAACGATGCATTCTCCTTGACATTTTGTATACCGAACGGTATATTAGTCTGGGAGGCAATTCCGGATGAATAACAAAGCGATTCTTATGGAATGTGCGAAAGAACTGTTTTATGCGAAGGGTTATGACGCCGTCGGAGTTCAGGAGATCGTGGAGCGCGCCGGGCTGACAAAGCCGACGCTGTATTATTATTTTGGAAGTAAGATCGGTCTTCTGCGGACGTTGCTGGAGACGCGCTTCGAGCGCTATCTCTCTCGGGTGAAGGAGGCGGTGGAGACTCAGAGCGATATCCGGGAGACATTGTACCGGCTGGGAGAGATTTCCTGCGCTTTCTATGAGGAGGACCGGCAGTTTTATGTGTTGATGATGGGGCTGCTCTACT
>CANQEB010000304.1 GCA_947594085.1 uncultured Lachnospiraceae bacterium
CATTACCAGAAGCTGTCCTTCGCCTTCTATGACAACCAGAAGGTCGGGCAGCTCTTGTCGCGTATCACCTCGGATCTGTTTGATATCAGTGAGCTTTTGCACCACGGCCCGGAGGACGTCGTGATCTCGCTGATCAAGTTCATCGGATCGTTTGTGATTCTGCTTCAGATCAATGCGACGCTGACGCTTGTGGCGTTTGCGTTCCTGCCGGTGATCGTGCTCTACGCGGCGTATTTCAACCGCAAGATGAAGCGCGCGTTCAAGCAGAACCGCGCGCGGATCGCGGATATCAACAGTCAGATCGAGGACAGCCTGTCCGGCGTGCGCGCCGTCAAATCGTTCGGCAACGAGGCGGTAGAGATGCGGAAATTCCGCGAGGGCAACGAGCGTTTTGTCGAGTCGAAGCGCCGCAGCTACTGGTACATGGGCTGGTACAATTCCGGTCTGGGCGCGTTGACGACGCTTGTGACGATCGCGGTGCTCGTCGTCGGAACCGCATTGATGACGGGCGGGCGCATGAAGGTGGCGGACCTCGTGACGTTCCTGCTCTATATCAACAACTTCACCGAGCCGATCAAGAAGCTCATCAATTTCACGGAGCAGTTCCAGAACGGCTATACGGGCTATGAGCGCTTCCTTGAGATTTTGGCGATCGCGCCGGACATCACGGACGCGCCGGACGCGGTCAGCATTTCGGGAGCGAAGGGCGATATCCGCTTTGACAATGTATCGTTCAAATATGAGGACAATCTGGATACGGTGCTGAGCCACATCGACCTGCATGTGAAGCCGGGCGATTATCTGGCGATCGTCGGTTCGTCGGGCGGCGGCAAGACGACGCTGTGCAGTCTGATTCCACGCTTTTACGATGTGGACGCCGGACGGATTCTCCTGGATGGCACGGACATCCGCAAGATCAAGCTGGCGGATCTGCGCAGGCAGATCGGCATCGTGCAGCAGGACGTCTATCTGTTCGCGGAGAACGTCATGGAGAATATCCGCTACGGCAGGCCGGACGCCACGGACGAGGAAGTCGTCGCAGCTGCGAAGCTCGCGAATGCACACGAGTTCATCGAGCAGCTTCCGGACGGCTATCTGACCGACATCGGGCAGCGCGGCGTGAAGCTCTCCGGCGGACAGAAGCAGCGACTGTCAATTGCGCGCGTATTTCTGAAAAATCCGCCGATTTTGATCTTTGACGAAGCGACCTCGGCGCTCGACAATGAGAGCGAGAAGATTGTACAGCAGTCGATGGAGGCGCTCGCACACGGCAGGACGACCTTCGTGATCGCGCACCGGCTCTCGACGATCCGCAATGCGCAGAAGATCCTCGTGCTCACGCACAAGGGCATCGAGGAGCAGGGCACGCACGAAGAATTGCTCGCGAAAGACGGGATTTACGCGAAGCTCTACAACTTATAATAGATAGGAGTAACTTGCATGAGAGAGTGGAAAAACAACATCCGGAAGGTGACGCCGTACACGCCGGGAGAGCAGCCAAAACAGTCGAATGTAATCAAGCTGAACACAAACGAGAATCCGTATCCGCCGTCCCCGAAGGTGCTGGATGCGCTGCGGCAGATGACGACAGAGACGATGCGGAAGTATCCGGATCCGACGGCCTGGGAGCTGGTCAGCGCGATCGCGGAGGAATATCAGATGCGACCGGAGCAGGTGTTTGTGGGCGTCGGCTCGGACGATGTGCTGGCGATGTGTTTTCTCACTTTTTTCAACTCGCAGAAGCCGATCCTGTTCCCGGATATTACGTATTCTTTTTACGATGTGTGGGCGGCTCTCTTTCGGATCCCGTACGAGTGCCCTCCGCTGAATGAGGATTTTGAGATTGTGAAGGAAGATTATTACAGGGAAAACGGCGGCGTGATCTTCCCGAACCCGAACGCGCCGACCGGCGTGCAGATGCCGCTTTCCGACATCGAGGACATTCTGCGGTACAATCAGGACGTTATCGTCATTGTGGATGAGGCGTACATTGATTTCGGCGGAATCTCCGCGCGCGGCCTTCTGGAGAAATACGAGAATCTGCTAGTCGTGCAGACATTCTCAAAGTCACACTGCATGGCGGGGATGCGCATCGGCTACGCGTTCGGCAGTGAAGAACTGATTCGTCATCTGAACGACGTCAAATACTCGTTCAATTCTTATACGATGAATGAGGCGGCGATTCGCCTCGGCGCGGCGGCGATCCGCGATAGTATGTACCTGAAGGAGACACGCCGCAAGATCATGGCGACACGGGAACATGCAAAGCAAGAGCTTGCAAACCTTGGCTTTTCGTTCACAGATTCGCAGGCGAACTTTCTCTTTGTGACGCATGAAAGCTGCCCGGCGCGGGAACTCTTTGAGGCGCTGAAGGCAGCCGGGATCTATGTGCGGTATTTCGACAAGCCGCGGATCGATAATTATCTGCGCATTACGATCGGCACGGACGAGGAGATGGACGCGCTGTATCGTTTCCTGAGGGATTATCTTCGTGTTTAATGCACAAAGCCCGTACGAACAACGCATGGTACGGTCTGACCGCAAACCTAGACTCGTTTTCTATCTCGATGCAATCGCCTATCACAATTCGTTCGTCGCGATAGAAGCGTTTGCTCCTCGCGAATTGAGCTAGATTGCATCTCGATAACGAAAGCCTCGCATGGTTTGCTTGTCAGACCGCCCATGGCTTATGTTCTGTTCGTTGGCTATTGCTGTTAAAGTGAGCTCTCTCACGCTCACCAAGCACCGGCGGCCCGGGGTGATCTGCCCCTGACACAGCAAACCCCTTTGCCGGGCTGTGCTGTGTATATAGTAATGCATCATTCTAATATACGGA
>CANQEB010000305.1 GCA_947594085.1 uncultured Lachnospiraceae bacterium
TGTCTACAAAAATTGGCTCACCGCCCTCGTAGACGACCGGGTTCACGCTAGCGTCAAAGGTCATGTCCGAGCAGAACACCCTCTGTCCGGCCAAACTGTTTCCCGGCTTCGCACCCGGGTTGATCCGCTCCGCCGCTAGCTTTACGCACATATGTAGGGCTGCCGTCCCGCAGGACAGGGCGACTGCGTATTTCATCCCAAGGTACTCAGCGACCATCTTCTCCAGCTCGTTGATGTTCTTCCCGACCGTGCTTACCCAGTTGGTCTCGAGTGCCTCTCGGACGAACTCCATCTCTTCCCCATGCATCGTTGGGGAAGAAAGCCATATTTTATTTTCAAACGGTAAGATCCCCGCAAAGCGAGGATCCGATAAAATTATGTTCTTATCCATATAACACTACTATCCCTGGTTTTCTTGATCTATCTCTTGGTTCAATTCCTGATTCAATCTCCGATCTGTATCATTCAATTTTCTTCACACTCCCGACAGACACTTCTACCTGTATCTCCCGTCCAAACATCTGCACAAATATCTTCATCATATCCTTCCTGATCTGACTGACCACTGCCACACTTCCCTCAAATGCACCTTCCATAACAAGAATCTGATTACCCGGGGTGAACTGCTTTATATCCGTGCTTTGGCTCTTCTCTCCGCTTCCTAGATGCGGCGTCTCGCTATCCGATCTCTCGTCCACCTTTCCATCAGTTTCTTCAAAACCTTTCATCCCAAGATTTTGCTTTTTTGTCAGTACAGGGATTGTGTATTTTTCCAGGTTCTCTACTGCCGCCTCCACCTTTCCGTATGTCAATTCTCTTCGAATATCATCATTCAGGATAATCCCTAGCTTTACTTCCTTTTCCTGTCCTTCCAGAGCCAGACGGACTGCCGCGTACCGCTTTCGAAAATGGTAAGACCTGATCTGCCCCTTGCATCTTTCCAGTGGTCCAGACAAATAGGTCACATGATCCGCGCCGTCAGTTGCTACATAAGAAAGACGCACAATATGATCCGCGTCCATGATGTTCATTAGGAATTCCGCCTCTCCATCGCAGAGCGGCGTGAATGTATAATCGTCTGTCGCCAGGATCTTTGTCATCGCCGGAACCTTTTTCAGGTACCGGAAAAGCCGACCGATATCCCGGGAAGAAATAAAAACATATCCCGGGAATAGCCGTAGTACATGGATCTGATTTTCCTGCTGTCGGCGGCGCAGCTGTTCAGAGTAGATTACAAAGCATTCATCATAATACCGTTCTGGCACGATCCTTCGGATCATCTCCACCAACCGTTCCTCATTTCCTGTGTAGGTTTGTATCACATACCACGACATATCCGCCCTTACTCCCTCCTGTTGGCTGCCTTATATCTGTCTATAAGAGTCCTTTAATGTCCTATCTTTCTTTATATGACATGTATGTAAGGTATGCTTCGCCATCTCGACCTGTCCTTCTTGGACTGCCCGTATGTCTATCGCCTGCCTGTGCATTGCTTCCGGATGGTTTTTACAAATATTTCTCCACCCGGCTTCTTTTGCAATTCGCATTTGCCGTGGCCGTTATGTCCCCTTTCAGAAGAACCGTTGCCTCATGGCCCACAGCCCTCATTCAGGTTCTTGCAATTATATTCCCAAGCTATAACGTTAAAAGGATAGATTAATATTTTTCTCTAATTTATCCCTATCGCATTCAGCTTTTCTCTGCGCTTTTTGCTCATACTATTTTGATAGATATCTTTCTGTTTTCGAATCCACCGTCCAAGATGGCAGCCATCCTCAGTCACATACGCGACCGGAATATTCAGATTACCATTCTTCTTTTGGTAATGACAGGCTGCCGCATAGGCATGTTCCCATACAG
Source organism: uncultured Lachnospiraceae bacterium (assembly GCA_947594085.1). Taxonomy (GTDB): domain Bacteria; phylum Bacillota; class Clostridia; order Lachnospirales; family Lachnospiraceae; genus Choladousia. Next base: position 1,861 of record CANQEB010000305.1, read on the forward strand.
TATTATTTTTGTTATCCCAGATCATTCCAAGGGCGTCGAGACGAGAAATCTGATCCACGGTCAGCTCTGCTCTGCCGGTCCCCTTATTTCTTCTGGCAAACCGCGTGTTCGCAATCCAGACGCCTAGCTTGATTCCATCCGGGTCTACATAATGATAAGGCACATCCAGATTCCCATATTCCCGATGGTATCGCAATGCCGCATGGTAATTCTGCTCCCAAAGGTAATCCGGCACATCCCAGACCATCCCGATCTGTTCCAAGGCTTCTATGCGCTCTTGCGTCAAATAGCTTTTCCTGATACCACTCTTCCTATATGTACGAAGCTGCGCGATCCACTTGCCTAGTTCCGCACCCTTGTACTTCCCGTCCCGCACGTTCACCAAAAGATTCCCGTGCTCCTGGTAGTATGCTTGCGCCGCTGCGAAGTGCCGCTCCCAGTTCTCATCGCTTTTCGCGCGCCAGCGCATATCCAATTTATCCAGCCTTGCGATCTGTGCCTCTGTGAGGATCCCTTTCACTTTTCCTGCGCGCACCTTGCGCTGCGTGTCCAGCCACTGCCCCAGAGACAATCCATCCTCCGTCACATACCGTTTCGGCACTTCCAAATTTCCATGTTCTTCATAATAAAATTTCGCGGCCTGATACATCAGCTCCCAGGAAGCTCCTAATGTCTCATTCAGCTTTCGGAACAGGCGCATGCAGTCCTGCACCTCATCTGTGATGCGGAAGTGCTCGTTGACGATCCGTCCGGACTCCCCGCGGTCTCTGTAATACCGCACTGCAGCCTGCATCTCTTCCTCAATGGTCCCGATGCTGTACAGGTTCTCTATATTCATCACCACATCAAAGATAATGGCGCTTTCATCCTGCTTTTTCCCAGCGGATAGTGCACGCCCAATCTGCTGCTTGTAAATAATCGGTGAAATGGTTGGCCGCAGCAGGATCACCCCGCTCACATCGTCCACGTG
>CANQEB010000306.1 GCA_947594085.1 uncultured Lachnospiraceae bacterium
CAGGACTTTGACTCCTGCATTCGCTGGTTCGAATCCGGCTAGCCCAGCTTGTCAGCCTGGTGATGTCTGCAGTTGAAGGCGATTGAGTTGGGCTGCATAAGATCTGTTTTCGGGGTATTAGCTCAGTTGGCAGAGCACTTGACTTTTAATCAAGTTGTCCGGGGTTCGAATCCCCGATGCCTCATTAAAGTGTGCACAAGCTCCTGCGGAGATTGCGATGCTTCGCGCAATATTTATCGGGGCAAGGATTATGACCGACTGCGCAGTATAATTGATTGGCACAATCGATTGTGCGGTACGATATGTGCGGAAATGACGGAATTGGCAGACGTGCAGGATTTAGGTTCCTGTGCCGCAAGGCGTGAGGGTTCAAATCCCTTTTTCCGCAGTAAAAAAGTGCTGTTCTGCGGCATTTTACGCAAAAAAGAAATCCCATAAATTTGGGATTTCTTTTTTGTAGGATGGAGATAGGGGGACTCGAACCCCTGACCTATGCGTTGCGAACGCATCGCTCTCCCAGCTGAGCTATATCCCCAGGATGTGTGCCGGAGTCCTCCGGCACTTTTTGATGGAAGCAAGGAGGCTCGAACTCCTGACCTCTCGCGTGTGAGGCGAACGCTCATCCCAGCTGAGCTATGCTTCCTGAACAACTCTATTATAATCATTTCGAGAAAAAATACAACTAAAATTTTTATTTTTGGAGAAATAATTTTTCTAAAACGAGGAAGGAATGGCAAAGGCAGCGTGAAAAGCAATGGAAAAAACGGCAAAAGCAACGGGAAAAAACGTCAAATCCGGTTGACAATCGCAGGGCCGCAATGATACGATAAGCGGCATAAAAGTTGTATAGGACCCTGCGCAATCGACATGAAACAGCAGCGAAGCTACACGCCCGATTGCGGGAACAACAGAAAAGTATAGAAGAAATAAAAAGATAGGAGACGGTGATATGGCGATTGAAGTGGTAAGGGAATATCTGAAGCGGTGGGAGGCGGATGGACGGATTATAGAATTTCCAACTTCCAGCGCGACCGTGGAGCTGGCAGCGCAGGCAGCGGGCTGTGAGCCGGCGAGGATCGCGAAGACCCTTTCTTTTCTGGTGGACGACCATGCGATTCTGATCGTGATGGCAGGTGACGTGAAGGTGGATAACGCAAAGTACAAGGCGCTGTTCCACACGAAGGCGAAGATGCTCGGCGCGGATCAGGTGACGGAACTGATCGGCCACGCAGTCGGCGGTGTCTGTCCATTCGGTGTGAAGGAGGGCGTGGAGATTTATCTGGACGAATCGCTGAAGCGTTTCGAGACTGTCTTTCCGGCGGCCGGGAGTTCAAACAGTGCGATTGAGGTGACGATGGAGGAGCTGGAAAAATTCTCTGGGAGCACGAAGTGGGTGGATGTGAGCAAGACCGTGGGTTGATTCTGCTCATACTGGTGTTGTGAAACCAGCCCCTTTTGAATATGATGGAATTGGAGCAAAAATATTGGATATTCTGTTGTGCTTTGCAGCAAAATATAGTAAAATGTACGATAATATGAAGAGAGGAGGCTTACTGTATGGATATTAATTTGCAGGCCGTGACCTGGCTTGGATTGTTCGTGATCCTGTTGATCGTCGAGGCGATCACGCTGGGGCTGACGACGATCTGGTTCGCGGGTGGCGCGCTGGTGGCATTCGGACTCGCGATCGCAGGTGTTGATACGCTGATTCAGATTGTCGCATTCTGCGTTGTGTCTGTGGTGCTGCTGTTTGTCACGCGGCCGACGGCGATGCGCTGGCTCAACAAGGAGCGCGTGAAGACAAACGCGGAGAGTTTGGTCGGGGCGGTGGCGATCGTCACGGAGCCGATCGAAAATCTGGCCGGCAAGGGCCGGGTGCAGGTCAAAGGTCAGTCGTGGTCCGCGCGTGCAGTGGCCGACGACATTCAGATTGAAGCAGGGAAACAGGTCAGGATCACAAAGATCAGCGGAGTGAAGCTGATCGTGGAGGAGGTTTAAAAATGCCAAGTACAACAGTTCTTGTAATCATTTTGGTTGTTTTTCTTTTACTGGTTCTTGCGAGCTGCGTGAAGATCGTTCCGCAGGCGCAGGCGTTTATCCTGGAGCGGCTCGGCGGCTACCAGACGACATGGGATGTCGGGCTCCATTTCAAGCTCCCGCTCATCGACCGCGTGGCGAAGCGTGTTAATCTGAAAGAGCAGGTCGTCGATTTCGATCCGCAGCCGGTAATCACGAAGGATAACGTCACGATGCGGATTGACACGGTTGTGTTCTTCCAGATCACGGATCCGAAGCTTTTCACCTATGGAGTGGAGAATCCGATCATGGCGATCGAAAATTTGACGGCGACTACGTTGAGAAATATCATCGGTGATATGGAGCTTGACCAGACGCTGACATCCCGCGAGGTGATCAATACGACGATGCGCTCGACGCTCGACGTCGCAACCGACCCGTGGGGCATCAAGGTGAACCGTGTGGAGCTGAAGAATATCCTGCCGCCGGCGCAGATCGTCGACGCGATGGAGAAGCAGATGAAGGCGGAGCGTGAACGAAGAGAAGCCATCCTGAAGGCAGAAGGTGAGAAGAAGTCTTCGATCCTTGTGGCAGAGGGTAACAAACAGTCCGCGATTCTGGACGCTGAGGCTGAGAAGCAGTCGGCGATCCTGCACGCGGAAGCCGAGAAGGAGAGAATGATCCGCGAGGCAGAAGGCCAGGCGGAGGCGATTTTGAAGGTGCAGCAGGCGAAGGCCGAGGGTATCCGCCTGATCAAAGAGGCAGGTGCGGATCAGGCCGTACTGACGATGAAGAGCT
>CANQEB010000307.1 GCA_947594085.1 uncultured Lachnospiraceae bacterium
ACTTAGCGAATGCGTAGCATGAGCTTAGTACCGCTGCGTTGCCGAATCGAGTGAGAACGTGTTTGCCGTGGTATCGCAATTCCCATCGGGCGTCCGGGTAGCCAATATGTGAACTATACACGTTTTTAATATTATATCGGACCGGAGAGATAATGACAAGGCATATTTTGGGCGCGGGCGAAATAACAATAGTATAAAACGATAAGCTGGTGCTGTGTGTGAAGAGAATTGGAATTCTGACATTTCTGATCCTGACACTGGTTGTTGTGACCGTCGGGTGCGCGTCGTCCGGCGAGACGGAAAAGACGAAGCACAGAGAGATCGACTATACGGTTGTGGAGCCTGGAAAACTCCCGGAGGAATTGTCGCGTGTAATCGAAGAAAACAAAAAGAAGGAAATACGGATGACATACATAGACGGGGAGGATATGTATCTGATTCGCGGTTACGGAGAACAGAAAACAGGAGGGTACAGCATTGCGGTTGCAGAGTGCACAGAGGATGATACCAGGATTTATTTTGATACCAGACTGCTTGGTCCCACAGAGGAAGAAGGGCTCTCCAAGGATCCGTCGTATCCTTGTCTGATTGTAAAGATCGAAGCGCGCAACAAGGAGGTCATGATCCAGTAGATGATATTGGGATCTGTGTATCTTGCGCCGGATGGAAACACGGCACGAGAATTTTGAAAGGAAGGTGGAAGAGTTATGGAACTTTTGATGAAAAATATCCATATGTGCAGGCAGGCAAAGCATGCGGAAACACAGATTACAATGGACGAGGATCTGAATGTTCCGGATGTGAAGCCAGATGTGGAGATGATCATTCAGAGCAGTGAACACGTAGTGCTTGAGCACACACGCGCGGAGGCGGGCCGGCTGTTCATTGACGGGTATATGGAAGTCGGCGTTCTCTATATGGATGACACGAAGGAACGGAAGATTCACAGGTTGGATACAAGGCTTTCGTTTGACGAGTCAATCAGTATGGAAGGCTTGGAAGCGGGGGACAATGTGCGGATACGACATGACACAGAGGATTTGAGCGTGACATTGATCAATTCGAGAAAGCTGGCGATACGCAGCCTTCTGAGCTTTGAGGCGTCGGTCGATGAAATCTATGACATGTCCGCAGCGGTGGAAACGCAGTCTCAGATAGAGCTGTGCGAGCGACGTCGGAAACTGGAGCTGATGCAGCTCGAAGTGCAAAACAAGGATATTTTGAGGCTGAAGGAAGAGGTGCAGGTGCCGTCCAACAAGCCCAACATCGAAGAAATTTTGTGGGACAATGTGCAGCTTCGCAACTGCCGGATTTCACTGAGAGATGGCAGCCTTTTCGCGCAGGGCAATTTGTTTCTGTTTGTCTTGTACCGCGCACAGGATGACGCACAGACCGTACAGTGGATGGAGCAGACACTTCCGTTTGAGGGGGAAATCCGCTGCAGTGGATGTCTGCAGGAACTGGTTCCGGACATCAACGTCACATTGGCGCAGGCAGAGTTGACAGCAAAGGAGGACAACGACGGAGAGTTACGGCTCTTTCATATAGAAGGAATTCTGGATCTGGAAATCCGTCTGTATGGCACGGAGGAGGCGGAGATTCTTGAGGACGTCTATTCTCCGGAGAAGGACTTGGAGCTGATCACGAGCGAGGAAGTGTACGAGAGCCTTGTCATGAAAAATGAGTCAAAATGCAAGTGCAGCGGAAAGATAAGAATCCAGAGCGCGAAACCCAGAATCTTGCAGATTTGCAACAGCAACGGGAGCATCAAGATCGACGACACGCAGATTGTTGAAGAAGGCATTCAGATCGAGGGGGCGATCCCGGTGTCGATCCTTTATATCTCATCGGATGATGCGATGCCGTTCGCGGTACTTGAAGGGACGGTACCGTTCTCGCATTTGGCGCGGGTACCTGGAATTGACGCAAACTGCCGCTATACGATTTTGACTGGCATGGATCAGCTTTCTGCCACGATGGCAGACAGTGAAGAGATCGAGGTGAAAGCCTCGGTTGGATTGGATGTCTTTGTCGCGCGCCCGCAGCGGCAGCAGTGCATCCATGAGATTCACGAGAAGGAATATGAGCCGGCGCAGCTTGAGGCAGTGCCCGGAATTACCGGATACATCGTACAAGGTGGAGAGACGCTCTGGGATATTGCGAAGCAGTATTATCTGACGCCGGCGCAGATCATGGAGATGAATGGGCTCGAGTCTGAGAACTTGAAAAAAGGGGATCGGCTGATTTTAATGAAAAGCGTGCGGGCATGTTGACATAGGATGGGAAAGAATGTAAAATAAATTGTATACAAAATGCATAGGAGTGCAAAAGATGAGAGAGCTGAAGCTGAAAGCTATGGCCAAGGTCAATCTTGGGCTTGATGTTTTGCGCAAGCGGGAGGATGGTTATCACGATCTGCGTATGATCATGCAGACGGTACGTCTGTGTGATCAGATTACGCTGCAGTTGTCAGACTCTCCGGGCATTTCCGTGCAGACGAACTTGAGCTATTTGCCGGTCAATGAAGATAATCTTGTCTACCGGGCTGCGAAGCTTTTGATGGACGAATTTTCGGTCGGGGAAGGCCTGCGGATTGGGCTTAAGAAACATATTCCGGTGGCGGCTGGATTGGCTGGCGGCAGTTCGGATGCCGCGGCTGTGCTGGTTGGGGTCAACCGCATGTTCGGACTCGGGCTTTCCCAGGAGGACCTGATGACGCGCGCAGTCAAAATTGGGGCGGATGTGCCGTACTGTGTGATGCGCGGGACGGC
>CANQEB010000308.1 GCA_947594085.1 uncultured Lachnospiraceae bacterium
CCGAAGAGCTTCTCCACCTCCTGCTCGTCGAGCGAGGAAGTCGGCTCGTCGAGGATCAGCACCTTACAGTCCATATCCACCGCGCGCGCGATGGCAACCATCTGCTGGATCGCGATCGAGCAGCTCGAGAGCTGCTGCGTCGACTTTGCCGGAATGTCGAGCGACTGCAGGATCTTGTCTGCGTCCGCGTTCATCTTCCGCCAGTTCTGCAAAGCGCCCTTTCCCCGTCCGATGTACATGTTCTCGGCCACCGTCAGGTTCGGGCAGAGCGTGATCTCCTGGTACACCGTGCTGATACCCAGCTTCTGCGCGTCCTGCGGGGAGCGGATCACCGCCTCTTTGTCCATCCCCTTGAGGAAGATATGACCCTCATCCTTCTCGTAGACACCGGTGAGGACCTTGATCAGCGTCGATTTCCCGGCGCCGTTTTCTCCCATGAGCGCGTGGATCTCGCCTTCACAGAGTGTAAAATCTACATTCTGCAGCGCGCGCACTCCGGGAAAGCTCTTGAAGATGCCGCGCATCTCCAATACGGATTTCTCATTCACCAGCGTATCCCTCCTTCTCATCATATAAAGCCCGGCTGCGGGAATGCGAAGCACACAACATGCCGAGGGCTTTTCTTAACATTACGAAAGAGACGCAGCGCAGACGTCCTGTCGTCCGCACTGCGCCTTTTTTCTTCCTATCAGCTCATTTTCTTAAAACGGCTGCATCTCAATTCTGATATTACTCCGCGGCTGTCGTCTCCGCCTCGGTTGCCGGCTCCTCAACAACCTCCTCAGCGCCGATACCAAAGTTCTCGATATCCTCGTCGGTGATCGTCGTAGCGTCAAAGCCCTGCTCCTCGAGGTAGATGGTCTTCTCCGTGATCTCCTCGCCAGCCTCAAGCTTGTTGATGATGTCAACCAGATACTGGGACTGGAACGGGTTGCACTGTCCGTCGTAGTTCCAGTTGCCGGCCTTCAGCTCCTTGAGAGCCCACTTGTTGCAGTCGAAGCCCATAACGATGACGTCCTTGCCTACGCCGTGGGAAATACCGGCGGCGTCGAGAGCCTTCACAGCGCCTCTCGCCATGTCGTCGTTCTCAGCGTAGATTACGTTGAACTCTTCGCCGGAATCGATGACGGACTGAACGATCTGCTGAGCGGTCTCAGCGTTCCAGTCAGCGGTCTGCTGCACTACGATATTCCAGTTGTCATTGTCTGCAACCTTCTGGTCAAGAGCGCCTGTACGTCCGACCTGAGCTGCGGAACCCATCGTACCCTGAATGTGGATGATGTTGTACGTGTCAAGCCCCTGACTCTCCAGCCATGCAACAGCGGTCTCGCCTTCCTTCGGCATATCGGAGATAACTGCAGCTACGTACAGACTCTCGTCCGCGTCGATCGTGCGGTCAAACAGGATTACCGGAACATCTTCGGCCTGCGCGTCCTCGAGAACCGCGTCCCAGCCGGTGGTAGCCGCTGCGGAAAGAAGCAGGTAGTCTACGCCGTCCAGAAGCATCTGCTTAGCCTGATCGATCTGCTTATCGTTGTTCAGGCTGTAGTAAGGAACCATCTCGAAACCGTTCTCCTCAGAGAAAGTCTCCTCCAAGTCCTTTACGTTCGCGGTACGATAGCCGGACTCGTTCGGATCGTTGTTGATGACGCCTACTCTGATGAGCTCATCAGCATTCGCCGTCATGCAGAAAGCCGCAGCCGTAACAACACCGAGAGCCAATCCAATCATTCTCTTTTTCATTTCATTTCCTCCTTTAATAATATGTACGTGACAGATTATGAAATCCATCCGATTTCATATTACGAATTATACTACAATGTTGCATAAATTCAAAGAGGAATCTTTTGATTTTTTGTATTTTTTTTTGCCCGCTGCCGGGACGCCCGGAAAAGCGGTTCGATATTTTGTGAAAAATGTTTAATATTTTATCGCCGGTATCGTCACAGCGACTACTGTGCCCTCGCCGTACACACTCTCAATCGTCAGGCCGTATTCCGGTCCGTAGTTGAGCTGGAGCCGCTGCTGCACATTGAAAAGGCCGAAGCCGGATGAATCGGAGGATTCCTGCGGAGGTCCCGCCTGTCCGAACAAAGCCTGCGAGCCACCCGCCTGTCCCGGCGGGATCTGTCGATCGCCCGTCCGTCCCCGAATGATCTCCCGGACCTGAGCAAGCTTCTCCGCGTCCATTCCCATGCCGTCGTCCTGCACCTTGAAGATGAGGCGGTCGTCCTGCTGTTCCCCGAAGACTCGGATATGCCCCAGGCCGCGCTTGTTCTTAATCCCATGATACAGAGCGTTCTCGACAAGCGGCTGCAGCGTGAGCTTCAGGATCTGGCAGCCGTGCAGCTCCTCCGGGATCTGAATCTCGTACTCTAGGATATCCTGGTAGCGGAACTGCTGGATCTCCAGATAGCTGCGGATATGCGCCGCCTCCTCCCCGACCGTGATGTAGTCGCGCCCCTTGCTCAGCGTCGTCCGGAAAAAGTCTGACAACGAGGACACCATGTCCACGACCTGTTCCTTCTCCCCGGACTCGGCCAGCCATATGATCGTGTCGAGCGTGTTATACAAGAAATGCGGGTTGATCTGCGCCTGCAGAAGCTTCAGCTCCGTCGCACGCAGGTTGTCCTGCTCCACGCGAATGCCCTCGACCAGATCTCCGATCTGCTCCACCATGCGGTTGAAGCTGGAGTTCAATACCTCCATCT
>CANQEB010000309.1 GCA_947594085.1 uncultured Lachnospiraceae bacterium
TTGACTATCAATAATGGTTCACGGTCGGGGCGCCGGGTGCAAACTCGGTGCCCTGGCATTTCGTTTTTGGTCTTGTTTTACAGCGTGCGCAACGAGTTGTTCTACCTGCCTTATCGCGATATGATGCGTTTCTGGAACCGTGCGCAGAAGGGTGGACGGAAGAGTTTTCGCTACGAGGAGCTTGATCAGGATTACTATATTGAGCCGCATCACGGATTTTTGGTCCCATATCTGGACGCGCTGCAGACCGATCTTGATTCGCGGGAGGAAGCATGAGAACAAAAAGGCTCGCTTCGGTCAGAATGAATTGACAAAATCTTCTGTGTCTTCTTTGCAATCTTTTCTGCGATTTTTTTCATATTGATCATATCAAGTTCCTCCTCAATTATGATTTTGTTTTGGAGAGCGGTTGCTTTGCTCTTTCTGATGGTTAGAGTATGCCAGATAATTACAGAATAATATTGCATAATTATTTGATTTGTGACATAATTATTTTAAATATAGTAGTATTCGATGAAAAGCGAGAAAAGCAATTCGGATATTGTCATTGGACAGGGATGGGGATGAGACTGTATGGCAGTGCGCACGGTAGATGAAAAAAAACTTCGATATATGGAATATCTGCATCGAGAGACCGGAGACCGGCATCACACGAATCTGGAGGATATGCGTCAATATGAGCTTCTGCGTGTCGGCTCGCCTGAGACTGTTGATGAAGCAGTGCGGATCTTTTCTTCCGACCTGCCCGGACACGTGTCGGATGATCCGGTGCGCAACTGCAAATATCTCTTTGTATCGGCCATTACGATGGCTTGCCGCACAGCGATGGCTGCCGGCATGGAGGCGGAGCGCGCCTACAACAGTAGCGATCTCTTTATTTTGAGGATGGATCAGCTCTCAACCGTGGAGGAGGTACGGTCACTTCATCGGGAGATGTTTGAATTTTACCTGAGGGAAGTACAGACGGCAAAAAAGAAGCGACCATACCCAAAACCGATTATACAGTGCATGGATTATATCTATGAGCACTTGCATGAGCGCATCACAGTCAGGGATTTGGCGGAATATACAGGCTTAAGTGAAAGTTATCTGTCGGTTCTGTTTAAGAAGGAGACGGGAAATGCGATCTCAGAGTATATCATGGGAAGGCGCATTGAGGCGGCAGAAAATATGCTGAAATTTTCGGATTACTCTTACGCGGAGATCGGGATGATCCTTGCGTTCAGCTCGCAAAGTCATTTTATTCACGCATTTAAGACGCACACAGGTCTGACGCCGAAAGAATACCGAGATAGGTTTTATGAGCTTTTTTGATCGAAATGTATGACGGCAGAGCTAAAAAGACGAAAAGCCTCTGACGCAACAGCAAAAGAAAGGTTTGACACAGGCGCCGGATAATATTAAGATATATCCGTAAATTGGTAAAGGGATTCGGTATAGTTAAGGGAGTAGATTTATGCAGAGGATTTTGCACACGCCGGAGGGCGTGCGGGACATATACAGCAGGGAGTGTGAGCGGAAGCTGACCCTGCAGGATCGGCTTCATGCGGTCATCAAGTCTTATGGATACCGCGATATTGAGACACCGACGTTTGAATTTTTTGACGTGTTCAGCAAGGAGATCGGCACGATCCCATCGGCGGAGCTCTACAAGTTCTTTGACCGTGAGGGCAATACGCTGGTGCTGCGCCCTGATTTCACGCCGCCTGTTGCGCGGGCCGCATCGAAGTATTTCCTGGGCGGCAGGATGCCGGTGCGCCTGACGTATCTCGGACAAGTATTTATCAATAATTCCAGTTATCAGGGACGATTGAAAGAGACGACGCAGATCGGCGGAGAGCTGATGGGCGAGGACAGTGCGGATGCAGATGCGGAGATGGTCGCGCTTGCCGTACAGATGCTGCAAGCCTCTGGGCTTGAGGAATTTCAAATCACACTCGGACATGCAGGCTTTTTTCACGCACTCGCACAGGAGGCCGACTTTGACGCACAGGTCATTTTGAAGCTCAAGGAGCTGATCAACAGCAAGAACACATTCGGCGTGGACAAGCTTGTCTGCGCGCAGACGGGCAGTAAATCGCTTGCCAACACCTTCGCGGCTCTCACTGATTTGTTCGGCACGGAGGAGGTGCTTGCGCGCGCGGAGGCATTGACGGACAACCCACAGGCACTGGCGGCAGTTGAGCGTTTGCGGGAGATTTGGGAGATTCTGAAACTATATGGAGTTGAGAAATACGTCTCGTTTGATCTCGGCATGCTGAGCCGCTACATGTATTACACAGGTATCATTTTCCGTGGATACACGTATGGGACGGGCGACGCGGTCATCAAGGGTGGGCGCTACGACAATCTGCTCGGTTACTTTGGACAGGATGCCCCGGCAGTGGGATTCGTGGTGGTCGTAGATCAGCTTCTGAGCGCGCTTTCGCGGCAGAAGGCGCAACAGGAGGGCAGCGCGGATCACTGTGTAATCCTCTACGATGAGGCACACCGATCTGAGGCGGTACACCGCGCTTTGGAGCTGCGCGCCAACGGGAAAAATGTGGAGCTGGTGCTTGTGGCGCCGGATCGTACACCCGAGGACTGTCGTGAGTATGCGAAGGCAGCGAACTGCGAAGCGGTGATGGAGCTTCTTCGTGTTTAATGCACAAAACCCGGACGCCCGATGGGAATTGTCGATACCACGGCAAACACGTTCTCACTCGATTCG
>CANQEB010000310.1 GCA_947594085.1 uncultured Lachnospiraceae bacterium
CCCGAGCGAACGCTACCAGACTGCTTCCGAGCTTCTGGCCGACCTCCTGGCCGCCCGCTACCCTGCCGTCCTGTCCTCGTGTTCATCTGATCCGGGCAGAAGCAGCCGCCCCCGCCAGGTGTGGCTGGCGACGCTCGCTGTGCTGTGCATTGCGCTTTCCGCTGCCCTGACCAGCAGTTTTCTCCGCAGCCGGCTGACGGAATCTGCGCAGTCGAGCCGCGAATCTGCTGACATGCGCGATGCAGGCTCGCCGATCCCAGACGACGCGGTCTATACATTCACGGAGCCCCTAATCGAGGATGCTGTGCGCCAGCAGCTGGATCTTCCGGAGGGCGACATCACCGGCAGGGACCTCGCCCGTATCGAAGGGCTGCATATTTTCGGACTTCAGATCTACGGGGGCGACGACGAGCTCCATCTTCGCTGCGACTCCCCGTGGTTTTTTGAGGACGAGATACGCGAAGCCGGGCAATACCTGAAGACTGGGCCGATCACATCGCTCGAAGACATCCGTCACATGCCGAATCTGACTTCCCTGAGCCTGTACGGGCAGCAGATCACTGACATTTCTGCGCTGGAGGGGCTTCCGCTCGTCGAACTCGGGCTCGGCTGGAATCCTCTAACGGATCTGGAGCCTCTGCGCGGCAACGAGTCGATCCGCTCCCTGTGTCTGGCAGACCTGCAGATCTCGGACGCTTCCATACCGGGGACGCTTCCGAATCTCACTACCTTGCGGATCAGCGGCACGGAATTTACCTCCCTGACGGAACTGAGCAATTGCGACCTTACGACGCTCGACATTTACAATGTGCCTCTGGACGATTACAGTGAGCTCGCGATGTTCCGGAATCTTCACTATCTCGAGACGAACATCATCACGACCGACATCGTCGCACATCTCACCGAGCTGCCGCTTACCACTTTGTTCAGCGCATTTTCAAGCATCCGCTCTCTGAATGACCTGTCCATACTGTCCGGGCTGGAAACCCTGAGGCTCGGCGGCGACGACAGTATCCTTACCTTTGATGAACCTCAGCTGGAGCATCTGCGCGATCTCTCTCTTGATTGGATGGTGCTTCCTGATTTTCACGGCATTTCCTCGCTGAAATCTCTAAGAAAGCTGTCGATCTACAACGCAGATTGCCAGAGCTATGACGGTCTGGACGAGCTCCCGGTGCTTCAGGAGATCACCTGCACGCCTGCGCAGCGGGATGCAATCTGCGCGCAATTTCCGAACAACACGTATCTGTTCCATTGAGCCTGACATTTTCAGGTTCTCCAAAAACTATTGAGTATTTCCCGGAAATCTACTATAATTCAACTGAATCAGGCAATCTGTTTTGCCCGTTCGGGGGAGGTAGAGTTATGGATTGGAAAGAGAATTGTCTCGCGGCTTTGGACGCGGAGAAAATGTTTGAAAATTCGGAGCACCGCACACGGTTCAAGGAACTGATGGACTGCTATTCCGCTTATCCCTTTTTCAACAAGGGCGTCTGTAAATGTATGTATCTTGCAGGGTGGGACGACGAGCATTTCGCCATCATGTTAGAGACATTGTCCGACATGGCACTCGGAAAGGACCGCGATACCACAGAGATGAGCATCAAGGGCGACGCGCTCGCAGAGGAACAGGACGGCAGTGAATACTATGTATACCGCCTGTCCCTCTCATTCTTAAGCGGGCAGCCGTACCGGTTCGGCGTATCCTCCGATATGTCGCACGAGGTACGCTATGTCATCCGCCGCGCGCTGCAGGCGGCGGCGATTATTGACAAGCTGTGAGTCTCTCTGATAGTGGCGGATCTGTCCCCGTGCCGGAAAAAGATATCTGATACCGTCAAAAAGAGCCCGCGCAATGCTGCCGGACTCTTTTTCTGTGTTTTCTTCTGTTCCTTTTATGCTTCTTCAAACTCATCCTTGCTCACGCCGCAGACCGGGCAAACCCAGTCCTCCGGCAAATCCTCGAACGCAGTGCCCGGAGCGATGCCGTTATCCGGATCGCCCACCTCCGGGTCATACTCGTAACCGCAAGGTCCGCATACATACTTTTTCATAGCCGTAGTCTCCTTTCCGATATCTCAATATCATAATTTCAGTGTTTTTATCTTAACATATTTTTCTGTCTGTGTAAAATACTTCCTACTCTTCGTAGGCGACTGCCTTGTCGAACAACTCCTCCACTTCCTTCTCAGGCTCCCCGGTAACCAGGGACACGACTACGGCTGCGATCAGGCTGGCAGCAAAGCCAGGAATAATCTCGTAAATTCCGGTCGAAGCCAGGAATGCAAGCCAGGCCATATCCACCACGGCGCCCACCAGGATTCCGGCCACGGCGCCCTTGAAGTTAAAGCGTCTCCAGAACAGGCTCAACATGATCGCCGGACCGAAGGCAGCTCCGAACACGCCCCAGGCATTGGACACCAGATCCATGATCGAGCCCGCATTCGGGTTGGAGGCCAGGATCAGCGCCAGCACCGCGATCACCAGAACAACCAGTCGGCCGGCCCAAAGCATCTCCTTGTCGGAAGCCTTATTCTTGCGGAACACCGGCTTATACACGTCGCTTGCGAACGCGCTGGCCGCGGAAAGCAGCTGGCTGTCGGCCGTGCTCATGGAAGCCGCCAGCACCGCGGAAAGCAAAATGCCGGAGATGACTCCTGGGAAAATCCGG
>CANQEB010000311.1 GCA_947594085.1 uncultured Lachnospiraceae bacterium
ATAATACATTGAAATATGTGCATCAGACCTCGTGGGGACTCTCCACACGCATCATCGGCGCGATCATCATGGTGCATGGGGACAACAGCGGGCTAGTGCTTCCGCCGAGGATCGCCCCGACGCAGGTGATGGTGATTCCGATCCGCCAGCAGCAGGAGGGCGTGCTTGAGAAGGCGAACGAGATCAAAGCAGCGCTCGCGGCGGCAGGACTTCGCGTGAAGCTTGACGATACGGAGAAGAGCCCTGGCTGGAAGTTCTCGGAACAGGAGATGCGTGGGATTCCGCTGCGCATCGAGCTCGGGCCGAAGGACATCGAGGCGGGCCAGGCGGTAGTTGTGCGCCGCGACACCGGGGAAAAGCTCACGGTCGCGATCGCGGAATTGCCGCAGAAGGTGACGGAAGTGCTGGATGTGATGCAGCGCGAGATGCTGCAGCGCGCGACGGCGCATCGCGATGCGCATACCTACACAGCGGTGACAAAGGAAGAATTCAAGGATATCGCGGACAACAAGCCCGGCTTCATCAAGGCGATGTGGTGCGGCTGCCGGGAGTGCGAGGAGGCCATCAAAGAAGAGATCGGCGTGACCTCCCGCTGTATGCCGTTTCAGCAGGAGAAGCTCGCAGATACCTGCGTCTTCTGCGGAAAGCCGGCGAAGACGATGGTGTACTGGGGCAAGGCGTATTAAATGACACATTGTCTTGAAACCGTAATTAGCGGGGGATTGCCGGAAAAATCCACTCCCGCGATGGACAGGATTGCCTGGGCGGTATATTCTGACAGGAGGCGGCTGGAAAGGAAATATACGGAAATCCGCGCTGGACGGACAGTTGTATTTGCGAAATATGCAAAACATCTTGACAAATTTGTGTGAACTGAGTATGATTTGCAGTATGAGCGTGGCGTTTTTTGGACAGGCCGCGCGAAGAAAAAGAGGAGGTAGATATTATGAGAAAATTTGTGAAACTTGCAAGTGTCGCTTGTGCGGCTGCAATGATGGTTTCTGCTACGACGATGGCTGCAGAAGAAGAATTCCTGATCGGCAGCATCGGCCCGCTGACCGGTGACGTAGCTTCCTACGGCATCTCTGTCAAGCAGGGCGCTGAGATCGCAGTTGCAGAGATCAACGAGGCGGGCGGCGTTACGATTGGAGATACCACGTATAAGTTTGCGATGGATTCTCAGGATGACCAGGGCAGCGAGGACATCGCCGTGCAGGCATACAATACGGTGATGGACGATGGCGCGAACGTCATCATGGGTGCTGTCACGAGCGCACCGTGTATCGCGATCACATCGTACACCTATGCGGACGGGATTCTGCAGATCACTCCGTCAGGTTCCGCAGAGGACTGCATCGCGAACGACAACGCGTTTCGTATTTGTTTCTCCGATCCGGAGCAGGGCGTTGCGATGGCGGATTACCTGTTCGATACGGTAGGCATTTCCAAGGTTGCCGTTATTTACGATACGGCGTCTGACTACAGCACAGGCATCAAGGATGCGTTTGAAGCTGAGTTTGCCGATAAGGGCGGCGAAGTAGTCACCAGCGAGGCATTCCAGACGAACGATGAGGACTTCAACACGCAGTTGACCTCGATCCAGAGCACGGACGCTGAGGCAATCTACGTTCCGGCTTACTATCAGGATGCCGGTCATATTACGAAGCAGGCTGCTGAAAAGGGTATGGATCTTCCGTTCTTCGGTTCTGATGGCTGGGACGGCGTGCAGAACCAGGTGGCGGATCCGGCGTTGGTAGAGGGTTGTATCTACACCAGCCCGTTCTGTGCGGCTGCGGACGATCCGAAGACCGCTGCCTTCGTGGAGGCTTATGAGGCAGCTTATGGCTCGACACCGGATCAGTTTGCGGCGGACGGCTATGACTGCGTATACACCTACAAGGCTGCGATGGAGCAGGCGCAGAGCATTGAGAGCGCGGATCTGATCGCGGCGATGACCGAGATCACCGTGGAGGGCCTGACCGGGACGATGACCTTCGATGCGTCCGGCGCTCCGATCAAGGACGTCCTGATTGTGACGATCAAAGATGGCGTACCTCAGTATATTTAAGAATAGCAAAGAGCGGTTTTGATTTCAGGGACGAAAGGGAGACGGCACACGTCTCCCTTTTGTAAAATCGGGAAGGAGAAAAGTATGTCGCTGTTAAACAATATTCTGGCACAGCTGCTGAACGGTCTGCAGACCGGCAGCATCTACGCCCTGATCGCGCTGGGATATACGATGGTGTACGGCATTGCGAAGATGATCAATTTCGCGCACGGCGATATCATCATGGTAGGCGCTTATGCGCTCTATGTTTTTGTGAGCGTTTTGCATGTTCCGGCGATCCCGTCGGCGGCGCTGACGATTGTCTTCTGTGCGCTGATGGGCGTTACGATCGAGAAGATCGCGTACAAGCCGCTGAGAAATGCGCAGAGACTGGCGGTGCTGATCACGGCGATCGGCGTAAGCTATCTGCTGCAGAATCTGGCTCTTCTGATTTTCAAGGCGACGCCGATTCCGTTCGGCTCGATCATTAAAGTGCCGTCTGTACAGGTCGCTGGTCTGACGATCTCCGGTCTGACGATCGTGACGTTCGTAGTGACTGCGCTGATCATGATAGGGTTGGCGTTGTTTGTAAACAGGACAAAGATCGGACATG
>CANQEB010000312.1 GCA_947594085.1 uncultured Lachnospiraceae bacterium
TCGAGTGAGAACGTGTTTGCCGTGGTATCGACAATTCCCATCGGGCGTCCGGATTGTTAATGTACGTTAAACACGAACTTATTTATTGCCATTCTAAAGCATTTTCTGTAAGATTGCAAGAAATTTACTTCTGCACAAGCTTCACATTCCCGGGACCGAAGATTTCCGCGAGCTGCGCGATCATCGCATCGTCGGCCTGCACGGTCCAGTTGTCGCCGAGCCTGCGGACCGCCCGCTCGCTGCGCACGTAGATCACAACGTGATCCTTGCCCTCCGAATGCCGCAGCACATCGAAAAGCTCCTGCTCGCGCGCCTGATATTCCTGCTTGTCCGCGAACTGCACCCAGAGCTCGCGCGGGACTTCTTCGAATGGCCAGATTTTCTCGCAGATCAGCTTGCTCGGCTTATCCTCCTCGCAGCTCACACGGCCGCGCACGAACACCTTGCGATCCTCCGTCAGGAGATCGTGGTTCTTCTCATAGCTCTTCGGAAACACGATCACCTCCACGTTGCCGACCAGATCTTCAATATTCAGAAACGCCATCGTCTGATTGTTCTTCGTATATTTGATCTTCCTGCTTGTAATCATGCCGCCGATGACCGCAGTGCTGTTGTCCGTGACCTTAGAAACACCGGTCTCCTCGTCCAGCGCAAAGTCCGATGTCACGTTCGTGATGCCACGCCGCCACACTGTCTCATATTTTTCGAGTGGGTGCCCGCTGACATAGATGCCGAGCACTTCCTTCTCGTAGGCGAGCAGTTCTTCCTTGTCGAACTCCCCGACATCTGGAAGCTGCACCTTATAATCTGTCTTTTCCTCGTCCCCCATCAGATCGAACAGAGACATCTGTCCGGAGATGCCGCGCTTCTTTTCCTGTGCCACTTGATCCAGGATCTCTGCATACACCTGAAGAAACTGTCTGCGTGTCCCGCCGAGGCTGTCCATCGCGCCCGACTTGATCAGGCTTTCGAACGTGCGCTTCGTGACATCCTTGCTCCCGGCCACACGCTCGATAAAGTCTGAAATATTTCTGTAGACTCCATGCGCCGCGCGCTCCTGCACGATCGTCTCGATGACCGGGCGGCCGATGCTTTTGATCGCGGAGAGCCCGTAGCGGATATTTTTCCCGTCCACCGAGAAATTGCCCTCGCCGACGTTGATATCCGGCGGCAGGATGCCAATCCCCATCTGGCGGCAGGTCAGCGTGTACTCCGCCACCTTGGACGGATTGTCGATCACGGAGGTCATGAGCGCCGCCATAAACTCGACCGGATAATAATATTTCAGGTACGCCGTCCGATACGACACCACCGCGTAGGCCGCCGCGTGCGACTTGTTGAACGCGTACTTCGCGAAGTCTGTCATCTCATCGTAGATCTTGTTCGCCGTGCGCTCGTCGATGCCGTTCGCCACACAGCCCGGCACGCCCTCCTCAGGGTTGCCGTAGACGAAATTCTGGCGCTCTTTCGCCATCACGGACGCCTTCTTCTTCGACATCGCTCTGCGCACAAGATCGCTGCGCCCGAGCGTGTAGCCGCCGAGGTCGCGCACGATCTGCATGACCTGCTCCTGGTAGACGATACAGCCGTAGGTCGCCTCCAGGATCGGCTGGAGCTGTGGGCAGTCGTAGGTGATCTCCTCCGGATGGTTCTTGCCGCGGATGTACTGCGGAATGAAATCCATCGGTCCCGGTCGATACAGCGAGATCCCAGCGATGATATCTTCAAGGCTCTGGGGCTTCAGCTCCTTCATGAAGCTCTTCATCCCCGCACTCTCGATCTGGAACACACCGTCCGTCTTGCCGGTTCCAATCGAGTCAAGCACAGCCTTATCATTATAATCAATCTCTTCCATCACGATCTTCTTCCCGGTGCTCTTCTCAGCCAGCTCCACAGCATCCTGGATCACGGTCAGCGTCCGCAACCCCAGGAAGTCCATCTTCAGAAGCCCCAGCTCCTCGAGCGTCGTCATCGTGAACTGAGTTGTGATCGTCCCGTCGGAACCGCGCGAGAGCGGCACATACTCGTCCGCCGCCTTCTGGCAGATCACAACGCCCGCTGCGTGCATCGAGGTGTGCCGTGGCAGTCCTTCGAGCCTCCGCGACATGTCGATGAGCTGATGGATCTTCTCATCGTTCTCATACATCGTGCGAAGCTCCTGGCTCATCGTCAACGCCTTGTCGATTGTGATGTTCAGCTCCTGCGGCACCAGCTTGGCGATGGAATCGCAGAGAGAGTACGGCAGATCCATCACACGTCCCACGTCGCGGATGACGCCGCGCGCTGCAAGCGTACCGAAGGTGACAATCTGCACGACGCGGTCCTTGCCATACTTGCGCACGACATAATCGATGACCTCCTGCCTGCGCTCGAAGCAGAAGTCGACATCGATATCCGGCATCGACACGCGCTCCGGATTCAGAAAACGCTCAAACAGTAGATTGTAGCGGATCGGGTCGAGCTGCGTGATGCCCAGCGTGTACGAGACGATGCTCCCGGCTGCCGAGCCTCGCCCCGGGCCCACACTGATGCCGTGCTCCCGAGCATAGTGGATGAAGTCCCAAACGATCAGGAAATAGTCGACATAGCCCATCTTCTGAATGACAGAAAGCTCATAATTCAACCGCTCCCGGTGGGTCTCGGCTCTTT
>CANQEB010000313.1 GCA_947594085.1 uncultured Lachnospiraceae bacterium
GCACCTGGCAGAGACCTTCCCGTTGAGGCTGGAGGACAATCCGTCCTACCTGTTCTACGGCGGCGAGGGGGATACGGCGGACTACCGCGAGGGCGTTTTCGTTGGATATCGTTATTACGATAAGAAGAAAATGGACGTTCTCTTCCCGTTCGGGCACGGCTTGAGCTATACGACGTTTGAGTATTCGAATCTGCGCCTGAGCCAGAGTGAGATTACAGATCAGGATACGCTGACCGTCACAGTCACCGCGAAGAACACGGGCAGCCGCGCCGGCAAGACCGTCGTGCAGCTGTACGTGGGTGACAAGGAGAGCACGGTTTTGCGGCCGGTGCGTGAGCTGAAGGGCTTTGAGAAGGTAGAGCTGCAGCCGGGCGAGAGCAAGGATGTGACGTTTACGCTTGATAAGCGCGCATTCGCTTACTGGAATACGGATCTGAAGGACTGGCATGTGGAGACCGGTGAGTTCACGATCGAGGTCGGGCAGTCGTCCCGCGCGATCGATGTCTGCGGCACTGTCACGGTGCAGAGCACGGTGAAGCTGAAAAAGCACTACACGAAGGATTCCATCTTCATGGATATCATGGCGGATCCGGACGCACAGAAGGTGATCCAGCCGATCCTCGACGGCTTCCGTCAGGTCTTCGGCGGAGGCGGCGGAGATTCCGAGGCGGCTTCCGAGGCTGTGTCCGACGAGATGGGCATGGCGATGATGCAGTACATGCCGCTACGCGGTGTGATGAGCTTTGCAGGTCAGGAAGCGGATCAGGATATGCTTGAAAATATGCTGAAAGGGCTGAACAGCCTGTAAGGAAGAAAAGATACGCGAAAATCCCGGAGACTGCTACTCTCCGGGATTTTTTTGCCGTTTTGCGGAATTCTTACATAATTATACTGGGAAACCTGTTGAAATCTGTGCCGCGATATGATAGAATCTTAGCAATTTGAGGATTGGATTAATGGGTGCCGCTTTGCGCGGCGCGTTTCATGCACAGACATAGCGAGAAAGAGCAAGAAAGGAGCCGGAAAAGTATGAAAGCATTCTTGATTCTGGAAGACGGCACAGTTTTCGCCGGACAGAGTATCGGCGCGGCGCGTGAGGTGATCAGTGAGATCGTTTTCAACACGTCGATGACCGGTTATCTGGAGGTATTGACCGACCCATCCTACGCTGGACAGGCGGTGGTAATGACTTATCCGTTGATTGGAAATTATGGCATCTGCTACGAGGACATGGAATCGGATCGTCCCTGGCTGGATGCCTTTCTTGTGCGCGAATTGTCCCGCATGCCGAGCAATTTCCGCTCGGAGGACACGATACAGAATTTCCTTTTGAAGTACGATATTCCGGGCATCGCCGGCATCGATACCCGCGCGCTGACCAAGATTCTGCGCGAGAAGGGTACGATGAACGGCTGCATCACGACGGACGAGAATTACTCGTTGGACGAGCTTCTTCCGCGCATAGCCGCGTACAGGACCGGCAAAGAGGTGGAGAAGGTCAGCTGCAAGGAGAAGTATGTGCTTGCGGGGGATGGGCCGAAGGTCGCTCTTTTAGACCTTGGCGCAAAGCGGAACATCGCACGCAGCCTGAACGCGCGCGGTTGTGAGGTGACGGTTTACCCGGCGTTAACCCCGGCGGCGGAGATTCTTGCGGCGAAGCCGGACGGTATCATGCTCTCAAACGGGCCGGGCGATCCGAAGGAGTGCGCATCGATCATTGCCGAGATCAAAAAGCTGTACGACTCGGACGTGCCAATCTTCGCGATCTGTCTCGGACATCAGCTCATGGCGCTCGCGAACGGGGCCGACACGCACAAGATGAAATACGGCCACCGCGGAGGCAACCATCCGGTGCGGGATTTGTCTACGGGCCGTGTGTACATTTCTTCACAGAATCACGGCTATGTGGTGGACACGGACAAGCTCGATCCGTCGGTCGCGGTTCCGGCGTTCGAGAATGTCAACGACGGGACGAACGAAGGCCTTGCCTACACGAACAAGAATATCTTTACGGTACAGTACCATCCGGAGGCCTGCCCAGGACCGCAGGATTCGGGATATCTGTTTGACCGCTTTATGAAGATGATGGAGGTGGAGAGATAATGCCGAAGAATCCACAGATCAAGAAGGTGCTTGTCATCGGCTCCGGTCCGATCGTGATCGGTCAGGCGGCGGAGTTCGATTACGCCGGGACACAGGCGTGCCGCTCCCTGAAGGAAGAGGGGATCGAAGTCGTCCTGCTGAACTCGAACCCGGCGACGATCATGACGGATAAGGATATCGCGGATAAAGTTTATATCGAGCCCTTGACCGTCGAGGTGGTTGAGCAGCTGATTCTCAAAGAGCAACCGGACAGCGTGCTCCCGACGCTCGGAGGACAGGCGGGGCTGAACCTCGCGATGGAGCTCGAGGAGCGAGGCTTTCTGCGCGAGCACGACGTGCGGCTGATCGGGACGACCTCAGAGACGATCAAGAAGGCAGAAGACCGTCTGGAATTCAAGAGCACGATGGAGAAGATTGGCGAGCCGGTCGCCCCGTCGAAGGTCGTGGAGAGCGTCGAGGAGGGCGTGGCCTTCACACGCACCATCGGCTTCCCGGTTGTGCTTCGCCCGGCGAAATTGTAGTACTGGTGAAGATGCC
>CANQEB010000314.1 GCA_947594085.1 uncultured Lachnospiraceae bacterium
CTGATGTTTTTCAGATTGTGCTCGTTCGCCCCGCGGATGCGGATGTATTGCTTCTTGTCAACATAAGTGTCCATATTCTTCCCATTCTTTCTTCTGTCTTTTCTTAATTTACTTTTATCATTTATCATTTTCCCGCTTCTTAATCAAGCTCCTGCAGATGCTTTTTCAGCTCAATCATGCGGTCACGCAGCTCTGCCGCCGCCTCGAAATTCAGCTCTGCCGCCGCCTTCTTCATCTGCTTCTGCACATCGGCGATCAGCTTCTCCAGCTCATCGCGGCTCATCGACTCCGGATCCTTCTCCATCCGCAGTTCTTCCTTCGCGATCGACTTCGAGATGCTGATCAGATCGCGCACCGCCTTCTTGATCGTCTGCGGCGTGATGCCATGCTCTTTATTGTACTGCTCCTGCATCTCCCTGCGCCGCTGCGTCTCGTCCAGGGCGATCTGCATCGACTCCGTGACTACATCCGCGTACATGATGACATGGCCTTGCGCATTCCTGGCTGCGCGCCCGATTGTCTGAATCAGCGAGACCGATGAACGCAAAAAGCCCTCTTTGTCCGCATCGAGGATCGCCACCAACGAGATCTCCGGGATATCCAGGCCCTCGCGCAGAAGGTTGATACCGACCAGCACGTCGAACACGTCTAGCCGCATGTCGCGGATGATCTCCGTGCGTTCCAGCGCGTCGATGTCCGAATGCAGATAACGCACGCGGATGCCGACCTCCTTCATGTAGTCCGTCAAGTCCTCCGCCATACGCTTTGTCAGCGTCGTCACAAGAACCTTGTTGCCTTCGGCGGTCTCCTTGTTGATCTCCCCGATCAGATCGTCGATCTGCCCCTCGACCGGACGCACCTCGACGTACGGATCCAGCAAGCCGGTCGGCCGGATGATCTGTTCCGCCCGCAGCAGCTCGTGTTCCTCCTCGTACTCGCCCGGCGTCGCCGAGACAAACATCACCTGATCAATCTTACTCTCAAACTCCTCAAAATTCAACGGTCGGTTGTCCTTCGCGGAAGGCAGGCGGAAACCGTAATCCACGAGCGTCGTCTTGCGCGACTGGTCGCCCGCAAACATCCCGCGCACCTGTGGGATCGTCTTGTGCGACTCGTCGATGATCAGCAGGAAATCGTCCCCAAAATAATCGATCAGCGTGTGAGGCGTCGCCCCGGCCGGAAGCCCCGCCAGATGCCGCGAATAATTCTCGATGCCGGAGCAGAAGCCGGTCTCGCGCAGCATCTCGACGTCAAAGTTCGTGCGTTCCGCGATCCGCTGTGCTTCCAGCAGCTTGTCCTCGCTCTTGAAATACGCGACGCGCTCCGCCAGCTCCTCCTCGATCGCCTTCGCCGCCGCCAGAATCTTCTCCATCGGCACGACATAGTGCGACGCCGGGAACACTGCGATGAAATCCAGTCCTCTGCGGATCTCCCCGGTCAGCACATCGATCTCGGTGATCCGGTCGATCTCATCCCCGAAAAACTCCACCCGGTACGCGTAGTCGTCCGCGTCCGCCGGAAAGATCTCCAGCACATCCCCGTGCACCCGGAACGTACCACGGTGAAAGTCCATCTCATTCCGATCGTACTGAATGTCGATCAACTTCCGCAACACCTCGTCCCGATCCTTCTCCTGTCCCTGCCGCAGATACAGCACCAGATCCTTATAATCCTCCGGGCTGCCGATGCCGTAGATACAGGACACACTCGACACAATAATGACGTCCCTGCGCTCCACGAGCGACGCCGTCGCCGAGAGCCGCAGCTTGTCAATCTCGTCGTTGATCGAGGAATCCTTCGCGATATAGGTGTCCGAGGACGGCACATACGCCTCGGGCTGATAGTAATCATAGTAGCTCACAAAATACTCCACCGCATTCTCCGGGAAGAACTCCTTGAACTCCCCGTAGAGCTGCGCCGCGAGCGTCTTATTGTGCGCAAGTACCAAAGTCGGCTTGTTCAGCGCCTGGATCACGTTCGCCATCGTGAACGTCTTGCCGGAACCCGTCACACCCAGCAAAGTCTGGCATTGATTGCCTTCCTTGAAGCCTTTGACCAGCTTTTCAATGGCCTGCGGCTGGTCGCCAGTGGGCTGGTATTCGCTGTGTAGCTTAAATTCCATAATAATTTCCTCTTCCATGAGAATAATTGAGCTTGCATTTCAAAAAGTCTCCAATTATATTTTCTAGAAGTTTCTCTAATACACTACCCATCTTCCACTACGGCTATATCCCACAAACTCTGCCACATGCTCTTTATTCATAGCTGACAACTCCTTTTTCAGAGCATACATTGAAATCCCCAATATTTCCGTCATCCTCTTTTTCGAAATAGTTGGATTTTCCTTTATAAGTGCTATTACTTGTTCTCGCAACGATAATTCTTGTACTTTTTCTGTCTTTTTAACTGATGGGGTTGACTTTGAGGTTGATTTTGGGGTTGATGGGGTTGATTTTGGGGTTGAATCGCTCATCATACCGCTCTTTTCTTCCAAAAACGCCTCATGAATGAACAGTCTTGTTATAAAATAACTGTGAGCTTCATCCGTTTCAAACTCCGGTTTTGGTGAACCGTTCGCATCCAATGCATCCAAAAT
>CANQEB010000315.1 GCA_947594085.1 uncultured Lachnospiraceae bacterium
CAAAATCGGGAGCAAACTCTCCCAAAGCGTTTCTGCCTGCTGTCTGTGCTTCATGGGGCATTTATGACAGTCTGCTATGATCTGATCCGAGCGATGCGCAGAGCGTTTGTGCATGGCGTGGTTGCGGTTTCCGTCGAGGATTTTTTGTTCTGGATTGCAGCCGGCTTTTTCACATTTTGCCTCGCGTTCTTTCACACGAATGGAGTAATTCGGGGATATGTGGCGGTCGGGATTGCAATCGGTGTGATTTTGTATCATTTTTCGATCAGCGACTGGGTCGTTTGGATCTTTTTACACATATTTTTGTCGATAAAGTGGGCTTTCGGTATGATTCTGCGGTTTTTGTCGCTTCCACTGAAAAAAATTTGTCAATTTTGGCAGAAAACAATTGAAATTGTGAAAAAAAACGGTTACAATATGTTTATGAAAAAATAAGGGGTAACTGTTATGGCCAAAAGGAAAAAGAAACCAAGCAGCAGCAACAGAAGGGGAATGGCTGCGATTGCTTTGGTTGTTATGGTGTTGCTTGTAGGACTTCTTGTTCAGAGCCAGAAGCTGAGCATGCAGAATCGGCAGTATGAGGCGCGCAAGAGCGAGCTGCAGGAGCAGATCAATGATGAGGAGCTGCGCGCAGGAGAGATCGCAAATCTCGACGAATATGTGAATTCTACGGAGTACATTGAAAAGGTCGCCAGAGAGAAGCTTGGTCTGGTCTACGAGGACGAAATCCTATTTCAGGCAGAGAACTAGCTGACGGATACGAAGGGTGTCGCAGAATAGCAATCTTGCGATACTCTTTTTTTATGATTATACTGTTTTTTTGGACAAGGCTATGTTTTGACATATATCGCGCTTCCGATAGAGTATACTTTTCTCGAAAGCCTGTAGCCGCGGGGAATCAAAGGTTTCGCAAGGCTGATGTGCTTATCACGCAAAAGCAGGGAATAAGGGGAGGATTCGATATGTGTGCATTATCAGTGACGGGTGCCGGCGCGATGGGATGGCCTGCGCTTCGGATGCGGTTGCTTGGAAAGAGCTCCGCGCGGAGGACATTTGATGGTTCAGCGTATCCAAGGCCGGAGAGAGAGCAGTTGGAGCGCTATGCGGAGGCTTTTTACGGATTGTCAAGACTGTTCCAGGCAATGCCATGTCAGAAGGAACGATTGGGTGATGTGGATTTAGAGGAATTGTTCCGGGGAGTAAAGGAGCAGGTCTGCGTGGATTGCAGCCGCAGGGAACAGTGCTGGGAGAGCCAATATTTTGACAGCTGTCAGATTTTTTATGATGTGTTTGAGGGGTTGAGAAGCGACGGGGAGCTTACCGCAGAGGTTCGCAATCGTCTTGAGATGCAGTGTGAGTATCCGGAGCTGTTGACGGGAGTAATGCGGGATAGTTACGCGCAGGCCAGGATCGAGCTGATGTGGAACAACCGGATGCTGGAGCAGCGCGCGGCGGCTGGGGAACAGATTTATCAGACGGCAGAATTGCTGAGGTGTATGGCCGACGGCTTTGCGGGTGCACCTGAGCAAGAAAACAAAATCCGGAAAAAACTGAAGCGCGAGCTTAAGCTTCTCGACGTCGAGCTGCAAAATGTCAGGGTGTTTGTGTGCAATGATGAGAGGACAGAAATCTATCTTCTGCTCCGCGCGGACAAGCACGTATGTGTGTCGGCAAAAGCAATTGCAGAGGTCTTGTCCGAGTGCTGCGGTGAAAAGATGCGCCCGGCGTGGAACTGCAGCGCAGCGGTGGTTTCGGATCTGACCAATTTCCACTTTGTGCAGGACACAAAATTTCAAATTTTCTGCGGGATATCTCGGATTACGAAAGCCGGAGAGATGGTCTCCGGAGACAATTATGCGTTTCTGCAAAAAGATACAGGCAAGGTTGTCATGAGCCTTGCAGATGGCATGGGATCAGGTGTGCAGGCATGCCAGGAGAGTGAGAAAGTCATTGAATTGCTGGAGCAATTTATGGATGCCGGATTTCCGCAGGAAACAGCCGTGCGCATGATAAATTCCTGTATGCTGCTCCAAAATCAGCGGCAGATGTTTTCGACGATCGATCTGTGCATGGTCGATTTGTACAACGCGAGTTGCGACATTATCAAGTCTGGGGCAGCTTCTACATTTCTGTACCGGGGAAATGAGATTGAGGTGATTCCATCGAGCGCGTTCCCGGCGGGAGTGATGCAGCAGTCAGATTATGAAAATATGCATCGACAACTTGGTTCCGGGAGCAGTATCATCATGATGACGGACGGTGTGCTGGAGGCTTTGCCACAGGAAGGACGCGAACAGCATATGGCAGAGTTGATCGGAAGAAGCGCGACAAAGAACGCGAAGGAATACGCACGCCGGTTGATGGAGAAGGTGTACCTGATGCAGAAGCTACAGGCCCGGGACGATATGACGATTCTGGTCGGGACGATATGGGAAAAGTGAGCCATTTTGAAGAAGGAGGAGGCCGTGCACAGCATTTTCGGGACGATGCGAGACTATCATATGATCAAAGAGGGAATGCGCGTGATCGCCGGCGTCTCAGGCGGCGCGATCAATCTGGCGGGATCGGTGAAGGGCAAGGCGACGGCAAGACACG
>CANQEB010000316.1 GCA_947594085.1 uncultured Lachnospiraceae bacterium
CCGGTACGACAAAGCCGCTCATCGAGTGCGTGAAGTCCGGCGTTATCCGCGGCGCATTGCCACCTCATTCGAGGTACAGCACACACCCGATACGGTGATGCCCTTCGCGCCCTGCTCCTTCGCGTACGCGATCATCTCTGGGCTGTCCGCGTACTCACAGATCATCTCGGAAAGTGCCGGATCGTGGCCGTGTACGACGATGTTGACATTCTCAGCGTTCATGACGCCCAAGTTCGCCTCGGTGTCGATCGGCTTCGGTGTGCCGAACAGAACGTCGGAGAACTCAGTGCCTGCCATGGATCCGCCCCAGCCGTCGGAAAGTCCGGAACGGAAGGACTGACGGATCAGCGCCTCCGGCTTGGAGGAGCAGCCCATGTGCGTCATATGTAAGGAACAGGAAACCTCACGGTCAATGGCGCGCGGTGCGATCTCTTCTCTCTCCCAGATCTCCTGCGTGTGCTTCGGCGCTCTCTTCAGGAAGTTCTGGGTGCCGAACACCTTGCCGTATTCGCTGAGGCCCATATAAGCAACCTCATGCGCCAGATCGTAGATATCCTTGCCCTCGGTCTCCACGCCCCACTCCTTCGCAATGCGGATCAGCTTCTCAGGATCTTTCACCTTGTAGTTGCCGTCCGGAGCCGCGCAGTACAGCGTGTGGCAGATTGAACGTCCGTGATCAGAGTGCGTCGCGGAGCCGCCTGCCGTGAATTTCAGATAGTTACGAGCTACGATGCCATGCGCGTCGCAGCCGCAGATTCCTCTCGGAGCCTTCGGCGTGATGCGGCACGGACCCATCGAGCAGATGCGGCAGCAGATACCCTGCTCACCAAATTTGCAGTGCGGAGTCTGGTTCTTTACACGGAACTGCCACGCGTCCGCGCCCACCTTAGCGCCAGTCTCCAGAAGTCGATTTGTACCGGCTTCAAATTCCTCTACTGTCGTTAACTTAAACTCTCCCATTAGAAACCTCCTTGTATTTTATTTTGTAATGGGTATTACTTTTTTATTTCATGCCCGCAGGGTTCTTCCATCATTTCGTCCGGCGCCAGTCGTGGCCACCGGCGCGAAACGTTCCGCAGTCAAAACCCCTGCAGGATAAATAACAGCATATCGCAGATCAGATTCAATCCGCCGTATTGTGTGCCGCAGACGAAGCAGCTCGTCAAAATGACAATTTGGAAATAATCTCATTGAGAGCAACACGCACCGGCGAATCCTCCGGCAGACTGACGGTCGGCTTGCCGTCGCAGTCGTACTCATACACCTGCTCGTCGTGCGGAACGACACCCAAAAGCGTCAGTCCCTGCTTCTCGATCTCCTCCAGCGTGCCCTCGTTGAGCTTTCCGCCCGGCGCCCGGTTCACGATCAGCCCCATCGTCTTCGGCGTCATATTGCACTCGCGCGTCAGCTCCGCGATCCTCCCGGCCGCCTGCACGCCTCTTCTGGAGCAGTCACTCACAAGGATGATCGTGTCTACCTTCGGCAGAATGCCTCTGCTGATGTGTTCCATGCCGGCCTCGTTGTCCACCAGCATATATTTATAATTTGGCAACAGCCTCTGCAGCTGCGCCTGGAGCAGGCCATTCACATAACAGTAACAACCTTTCCCCTGCGTGCGCCCCATCACGAGCAGATCGAAGTCATCGTCCTCGATCAGGCAGCGCTGGAACATGACCTCCGCGAAATCTGCCTTCGACATCCCCGCGGGAATCTTTTTCTCCTCCTGTACCCGATGCTCATCCTGCGCGATCTCCTCGCGGACATCACCGAGGGTCATCTCAACCTCCACGCCGAGCACCTCGTTCAGATTCGAGTTCGCGTCGGCGTCCACTGCCAGGATCGGCGTCTTGCCCATCCTGCACATAGCTTGAATCAGCATGCCGGAGAGCGTCGTCTTGCCGACTCCGCCTTTCCCGGCAACCGCAATTACATGCGCCATAATGTGCCTCCTAGAATAATACTGTTGCATCGCTGTCGCCATTTCAGGCCGCGCGTGCATAAATCTGAATCGTCATACACCGGCTCAGTCGTCCACGCAGTTGATCTTCACGACTCCGCCTGTCAGATCCGCCATCGCGAGCGTCCCCTCAACAGTCTTCTGCTCGCCCATCACATCCGTGAGTGTGATCTGGTCTCCGTTCACCTCGACCTTGCTTACATATTCGAGAATGATGCTGTCCGGAACGTTTGTCCGGTACGCCGTTGCAAGGCACATATCGTCCACCTCCTGTCGACTTTCGTCTGCCGCATGAATAGGACATTTCCCAGTGGACATCTCTATAGATCTTCCCGAAAACATCCTGCCATTGCGCAACCTATCATTTTATAAAATCATTATGGTTCCTTCACCATAGAAAGCGCGAGGCTCAGATAGAGATTTCCCTTCTGGAACTCGTCGACAGCTTTCTTGATCTGCTCCGCCGCCGCGCCCTTGCCCTCCGCCTGCAGCTTTCCGGCCACCTGGTCGAGCTCCGCCGCATGGTGCTCATTGTGCTTGAGCATATAGTCAAGCAGCGCCGTCATCTTGTCACCGGACACTTCCTCGCCGTGCGCGTGCACACTTATAACGAGGTTCTCGCGGTTGTTGAGGT
>CANQEB010000317.1 GCA_947594085.1 uncultured Lachnospiraceae bacterium
CAGCGCTCTACGCACTCCTTCGTTCCCGCAATGTAACCGCCGATCGGCGCGAGTCCGCCGCCCGGATTTTTGATCAGGGAACCGATCACCATGTCGGCTCCGAAGTCGCTCGGCTCGATGCGCTCCACAAATTCCCCGTAGCAGTTGTCCACCATGCAGATGATCTGCGGATTGATCTTTTTCACAAAGGCGATCGCCTCGCCAATCTGCTCCGCGGAGAGCGTCGGCCTCGTCTGATAGCCCTTGGAGCGCTGAATCTCCACAAGTCTCGTATTCGGCCGGATCGCCGCGCGGATTCCCTCGTAGTCAAAGCTTCCGTCCTCCAGAAGATCGACCTGCGCATAGCTGACTCCATACTCTGCCAGCGACCCGCACGACGGACGGATCCCGATGACCTCCTCCAGCGTGTCATACGGCTTCCCGGTAATTGATAGCAGTTCGTCACCCGGTCTCAGATTGCCGGAAAGTGCCACAGCAAGCGCGTGTGTCCCACAGGTGATCTGCGGCCGCACAAGCGCAGCCTCCGTGTGAAAGGTCAGCGCATTCACCTGCTCCAGCGTGTCGCGCCCCAGATCGTTGTAGCCGTAGCCGCTCGTCGCCTGAAAGCATTCCGCACTCACGCGCGCCTCCTGCATCGCCTTTATCACTTTGAGCTGATTGTACTCGGCCGTCTCATCGATTTCGCGGAACCGCTCCTCCAGCCCCTTCAATATCCCGTCCGAAAACTCCAGCACCGGGCGGCTGACGCCCAAGGCCTCATACATATCGTCCATAAAGAAGTCCTCCGTCTGTTCTCTCCTGTTTATACCCGGCAGATTCCTGTTCCAAATTTCTCCGGCTTATTTTCATAGCTTTCTAATTCCATTGTCTCATTTAAATCTGTATGAAAATCATCATAAATATGATTTCTATGATTCTCTATGACTCTCCAGTGTCATACCAAATATCAAGTTTATCTATCCTTGTACAATTCCTTTCTCAGAAAGCACATCCTCCATATACCCAAGGATTCTTTCCGAATCGTACGCAAACTGTCCCTTGTCCACCCAAATCACATCCCGCTCCCGGCGGAACCAGGTCAGCTGCCGTTTCGCAAAGTGGCGCGTATCGCGCTTGAGCACACGCACCGCCTCTTCCAGCGAATATTCGCCCGCGAGATAGTCCAGCATCTCCTTGTAGCCGAGTCCCTGCATCGACACCATCTCCCGGGTGCAGCCCGCCGCCTTCAGCGCGCGCACCTCATCGAGCAGCCCCTGCTCCATCATCGCATCGACGCGCAGGTCGATGTTGCGGTACAGCCTCTCGCGCTCGTCGTTCAGCACGAAATACGCAAAATTGTAAGGCGACTCCTTCTGACGCTCCGCCTCGTTGTGCTCCGAGATCCGCTGTCCCGTCTCGTGATAAAACTCCAGCGCGCGGATCACGCGTTTCACATTGTTCGCATGGATCGCGTCCGCTGAGGCTGGATCCACTTCGCGCAACATCTCGTGCAGTTTTTCCACGCCTTCTGTCTCTGCCAGCCGCTGCAGCGACTCCCGATAGGAGCTGTCCTCCCCGTTCTCTGTGAAGTCGATATCGTACAGCACCGCCTGAATGTAAAAGCCAGTCCCGCCGACAAGGATCGGGATCCCCCCTCTGCAATGAATCTCATGGATATACCGCTTCGCAAGTTTTTGAAACTTCACGACATGGAACTCCTCCGTCGGATCGAACTCGTCGATCAGATAATGCGGAACCCCCTGCATCTCTTCCTTTGTCACCTTCGCCGACCCGATATCCATGCCCCGGTACACCTGCATCGAGTCTGCCGAGACGATCTCCCCGCCGATGCGCTTCGCAAGCTCCACGGAAAGGCTCGTCTTGCCCACCGCAGTCGGCCCGGTCACAATCACAAGCGGAAGTTTTTTCTGTTCCATATATGCCCACTCCTGCAAAAATTAACTTTGAAGTAAATTGCTTTGAAGTTAATAATGCCATACTTTTCACAGAATTACAAGAACCACACAGGAATCGCTTTTTTACGCCGCTTTCTTCATCCTGCGCAGCACAAGCACCGTCACCACCAGAACGACCGGAAAACCGATTCCCGCGAGCACGCCCGCCTGCAGATTATTGCCAGCGTTCTGCGAGATGTTCCCGACAATCGCCGGGCCGACTGCTCCGCCGAGGTCACCCGCCAGAGCCAGAAGGGCAAACATCGCAGTTCCGCCCGTCGGCAGAGTCGCGGACGAGATACTGATCGAACCTGGCCACATGATCCCAACCGAAAAGCCGCAGAGCGTACAGCCGATCAGTCCGAGAATCGGCAGCTTCGCGAGTCCCGCCAGCAGATAACAGCACAGACAGAGAATCCCGGACGCGATCATAAATCTCTGCAGATCGACCTTCTCCCCAAACTTCCCGTACAGGACACGGCTGATTCCCATAAACACCGCGAATCCGCATGGACCGGCCAGATCGCCCACGGTCTTTGAGACATGCAGCGCCGACTCCGCGAACGCGGACGCCCACTGCGCCATCGCAAGCTCAGAGGAACCCGCACAGATCATC
>CANQEB010000318.1 GCA_947594085.1 uncultured Lachnospiraceae bacterium
GTAATCTGACGTATCCTCTTCCATAGAAAGCCCAAGCTCTTCCACGACGTCATCAAGGGGCGCCATACCGTCCATCAGATAGACGCCATTCTCCTCGCGGCGAATCAACGGCACCTCATTATCATACTCATCCTGTATATTTCCCACAATCTCCTCAAGGATGTCTTCCATTGTCACAAGGCCTGCCGTCTGACCGTATTCGTCAACCACAATCACCATCTGAAGCTTCTCAGCCTGCATATTGCGGAACAAGACATGTATGCCCCGTGTCTCCGGGATAAATCGTACCTTGCGCAGAAGTTCCGGAATATCTCGGATCTGCCAATCATCATACTTGTCCAGCGTATGAAATTTCATTGCATCCTTGAAATGCAACACGCCGATGATATTATCTATGCTTTCATCATAGACCGGAAAACGTGAAACAGTCTGCTCCACCATGAACGAGATCGCATCCCGCAAATTCGTCGTCCCGCTGATGTCGATGACATTCTTGCGGTGTGTCATAATATCCCCGGCCTTTTTGTCATCCAGCTCGAAGATATTCTGAATCATTTCTGCTTCCTTCGCGTCAAGCACGCCCTGTTCATGCCCTTCGTTTACCATAGAAATGATCTCGTCCTCTGTCACCTCCTGCTCAAGAGAATGTGGATCAATCCCGAACAATCGCGCAACCAGGTTGGACACAAGTGTCAAAATATATGTAAACGGAAACAGAACCGTCATCACCTTAGCCACTGGAGAATACCACGACAACACAAAACGTTTGGAGTGCTTGTACCCTAGCATCCACGGAAGCGAATTTCCGATCAGATAGCATAGTACAAGAAGAATCGGTAGCGTCACATACCACGGCAGCGTCTTGTAAGCAGTCACTCCAAGAACACCTGCAAAAATGCCGACAACCGTATGGGTCAGCCAATTCGTGAAGACCAGTCGGCCAGGCCGATCTTTCAAATCAAGGAGCCCTGACGGATCACGTCCGTTCTCCTGGCATATTGTCTGCAGCTCATTCTCGGATGTCGCATCCAGCGCCGCATGAAACAATGTCACAATAAAATCAAGCAGCAATAGCACTGCAAGAACCACGGTACCGGCCCATCGGCCAGTGTCACTGTCCATAAAATATACTTACTCCTTAACTATTACATGTATCCTCAGGTACATTATTAGAATATATCATCTTCGCCTGCGTTCGTCAAGTTTTGATATTTGCCCTATGTAAGCAGCTCCAGGCTGACCTGAAGGGCTTTATCCACCCGCTCAAGCATCTCGACATCCAAGTGGCATACCCGGTCCTTCAGCCGTCGCTTGTCGATCGTGCGCAGCTGTTCCAAAAGGATTACGGAGTCCCTCACGATCTGATAGCGCCCGGACTCAATCTCAACATGGGTAGGCAATTTCGCCTTGTTCATCTTCGACGTGATCGCCGCGCAAATAACGGTTGGACTGTGGCGGTTTCCAACGTCATTCTGAATGATGAGCACGGGGCGCACCCCACCCTGTTCTGAGCCAACTACAGGCCGTAAATCCGCATAAAAAATGTCGCCTCTTCTAATATTCACAAAACTCACACTCCGATACAAGGATTATAATTTTCTGTTGATTACCTTAAGTATCTCCCTGTTTCTTCCGTATATTCATGTGAGTTGCATCTTTTCGTGTTTAGTTCACTAGACACGAATTCAATCGATGTAAATCCGCGGCACGCGTTTCCCGATGTCGCAGACGAATTCGTACGGGAAACGTCCGGAAAGCGCATCCAGCTCCTCGATCGTAATTTGAGCGTCACCGTCGCTCCCCAGAAGCGTCACTTCATCGAGCAGTTCCGCGTCTATGCCCGATACATCCACCATAAACTGATCCATGCAGACGCGGCCAAGAATCGGTGCCCGTTTTCCGTGGATCAAGACATATCCTCTGTTGCTGAGACTTCTCGGATAACCATCGCCGTAACCGACCGGTACCGTAGCCACCCGGGTCACTTTTGAGGTCACGAATGTCCCTCCGTAGCTGATCGGAATTCCCTTTTCCAGTGTCTTGATGTATACAATATGAGATTTCAACTCCATCGCCGGGTGAAGAACAAAGCTTCGGTCCATCTCGTCAGAAGGATAAATACCGTAGATGCTGATGCCGGCTCGCACTAAATCCATATTTGCCTCCGGCAATTCCATGATCCCTGCGCTGTTCGAACAGTGTCGCAAAAACGTCAATGAGCCAGCCGATTCCAACTGATCACAGAAGGAAGAAAAGCGTTCGATCTGTCCTCTCGCACAGCTCTTATCTTTCTCGTCCGCCCGTGCAAAGTGTGTAAACACACCCTCTACCTGGATATCGGGGCAGGATGCGATGCGAATCGCCTCTCCAATGCCCGTGATATCGTCGGGCACACCGATTCGAGACATTCCTGTATCTACCGCGATGTGGACTGGCGCTTTCACGCCCACGCTTCTGGCGGCCTCCGAGAATTTGTGCGCCATATCAGCCGTGAACACGGTTGGGCGAATTCCACGTGCGGCCATCTCAGGATAATC
>CANQEB010000319.1 GCA_947594085.1 uncultured Lachnospiraceae bacterium
AATTTCCCATAATTATTCACGATTGTGTGGCCCGCGTTCGCACCGCCCTGAAAGCGCACAATAATGTCCGCCTTCTCCGCGAGCATATCCGTGATCTTGCCCTTTCCCTCGTCGCCCCAGTTTGCTCCTACTACCGCCTGTACCATATCTGAATCCTCCCGGTCTCTTTTTTAAACATTGATCTCTGCTTTTACGCCCAACATTTCCTGATTCTGCGCGAGCATCGGCTTCACCACCGTCTCCACGAAACGCTCCACCTGCTCCTTCGAGCGACCGACGTAGCGCGACGGCTCCATCGACTTCTTCAGATCCTCGAGCGACATGCCAAACGACGGATCCGCGGCAATCAGCTCCAGAAGATTGTTTTCCTTGCCCTCTTCCTTCACGTTGCGGCCTGCCTCCATCGAGAGCGTCCGGATCTTCTCATGCAGCTCCTGACGGTCGCCGCCTGCCTTCACTGCGTCCATCATGATGTTCTCGGTCGCCATGAACGGAAGCTCCGCCATCAGTTGGCGCTCGATCACCTTCGGATAGACCTTCAATCCGTCTGTCACGTTTAGGCAAAGATCCAAAATGCCGTCCACCGCAAGAAAGCCCTCCGGCACGGAAAGCCGCTTGTTCGCGGAATCATCCAGCGTCCGCTCGAACCACTGGCAGGACGAGGTGATTGCCGGGTTCAGCGCATCACAGATCACATAGCGCGCCAGCGAGGCAATACGCTCGCTGCGCATTGGATTGCGCTTGTAGGCCATCGCGGAAGAGCCGATTTGCGTCTTCTCAAACGGCTCCTCCACCTGTTTCAGGTGCTGAAGCAGTCGAATGTCGTTCGACATCTTGTGCGCGCTCGCCGCGATGCCTGCCAATACATTTAGCACTCTCGTGTCCGTCTTTCTCGAATACGTCTGCCCCGATACGGGAACACACGCGGAAAAACCCATCTTCTGCGCGATCTTCGGGTCGAGCTGGTCCACCTTCGACTGGTCGCCGTCGAAAAGCTCCAGGAAGCTCGCCTGCGTGCCCGTCGTCCCCTTCGAGCCGAGCAGCTTCATCGTGGAGAGCACATAGTCCAGATCCTCCAGATCCATCAAAAACTCTTGCGCCCACAGCGTCGCGCGCTTGCCGACTGTCGTCGGCTGCGCCGGCTGGAAATGCGTGAACGCGAGCGTCGGAAGCTCCCGGTATTTCATCGCAAAATCCGCCAGCTGCGCAATCACGTTGACAAGCTTTTTCTTCACGAGCTTCAGCGCCTCGGTCATCACAATGATGTCCGTATTGTCCCCCACATAGCAGGACGTCGCGCCGAGGTGGATGATCGGCTTCGCCTTCGGGCACTGCACGCCGTACGCGTACACATGCGACATCACGTCGTGGCGCACGACCTTCTCGCGCTCCTTCGCCACCTCGTAATTGATGTCGTCCTGAAACTTTTTCAGCTCCGCGATCTGCTCGTCGGTGATGTCAAGCCCCAGCTCCTGCTCCGTCTCCGCCAGCGCAATCCACAGCCTTCTCCATGTCCGGAACTTCATGTCCGGCGAGAAGATGTACTGCATCTCCTTGCTCGCGTAGCGCTCCGAGAGCGGACTCACATATCGGTCGTTGCGGTCTCCCATGCTATCTATCCTTTCTATCTTTATCGTTCGTAGTCCCCACGTATATCTTCCTTCGGCGGCTTCACCGGATACTGCCCCGTAAAGCATCCTTGGCAGATCGGCAGACCCTCCGTCAGCTCCTGCAGACGCTCCAGCCGCAGGTATCCCAGCGAGTCCGCGCCGATGATCGCGCGAATCTCCTCGAGCGTGCGGTTGTAGGCAATCAGCTGCTCCCGCGCCGGCACATCCGTCCCGAAATAGCAGGGATACAGAAACGGCGGCGCGCCGACGCGCATATGTACCTCCTTTGCCCCGGCCTCGCGCAGCATGCGGACGATCCGGTCGCTCGTCGTCCCGCGGACGATCGTGTCGTCGATCATGATGATCCGTTTCCCCTCCACCGCCTCGCGCAGCACATTGAGCTTCACGCGGACGCTCGACTCCCTGCTGCTCTGCTTTGGCTTGATGAAGGTGCGCCCCACATAGCCGTTCTTGACAAACGCGGTCCCGTAGGGGATCCCGGACTCCAGCGAGTAACCGAGCGCCGCCACGTTGCCGGACTCCGGCACGCCGACCACCAGATCCGCGTCCACCGGCGAATCCATCGCCAGAAAACGCCCGGCTCGAATCCGTGACTGATAGACGCTGACGCCGTCCAAACGGCTATCCGGCCTTCCGAAATAAATGTATTCAAAAATGCATCTCGCCGTCTTCTCTCTCGGCAGACACATGCTGCGGTCGGACACGATGCCCTCCTTCGGGCTGATTGTCACAATCTCCCCCGGCTCGACATCTCGAACAAACTCCGCGCCGATCGTGTCCAGCGCACAGGTCTCGGACGCCAAAATGTAGGCATTGTCTCTCTTTCCGATGCACAGCGGGCGGAACCCGAACGGATCCCTTGCGCCGATCAGCTTGCGCGGCGACATGATGAC